>CAZWOA010000020.1:11796-42210 GCA_964635545.1 uncultured Marinilabiliaceae bacterium | reverse complement strand
GCCAGTGGATATACCAATCTCGAGCTGTATCTCAACTCTTTGGTTAATCATATCACAACTCAACAATTGGCAGGCGTGGTAACTTCGGTTAAAGATGTGGCTGTTACCGATAATTTCAGAGTTTATCCTAATCCGTCATCGGGTCGCAATTTCAAAATCGAGTCTCTATTTACAGTTTCTGCCATCCGTGTTTACGATATGTCGGGCCGTTTGGTCGTAGAGCAGGCTATAAATAGTGGTAATAACTCTTTCTCGCTGCCTAACCTTAGCAAGGGAGTGTACCTTCTGTCGGTTAAGACCGATAATAATACTTGGGAAAAGTCGATTAAGCTTGTTTTAAATTAAATACACTAAATCCTTCAAGTCATGAAAAAACCAACATTTTTTATTTTCTTTTTGTTAGGGTTGATTCTCTCCGGCGCAAACGCCCAAAATGTGCAGGAGAGACAGCTATACTTCTCCAATTTTCAGGATTGGACTAAGTCAAATGCCAGTGCTACTGAGTCTGTAATTGAGAAGCAGACAGCTTTCAGCAACGAAACATTGCAGTTTAAACTGAAAAATATTCTTGTTGATCCTGCCGGTACCGATGCCAAGTTTATTTCTCCTGAAATTACTGCAGGTTATATGCGTTGCGAGAAGACTGCTGATACATACATCGAGATTGGACCTCTAAAGTCTGTTACCAGAGTGGCATACGTGCATTGCGCTACCGGTGGTAGTCGTGGTTTTAAACTTGAGAAGAAAGGTAAAGATGATGCCGATTGGGTAGTATTGTCCGATGCAGTTGCTAATCCTGCTGGTGGCGTGTTGGTTGATGTTTCATTAACTTCCAATACCGAAGATGTGGTTTTGAGATTTACCAACCTCACCACAAATCAATATGCTTTCATTACCGAATTGAGCATATACGGAAATGTGGAGATTACTGGCAATCAGGTTACTCTTGTTACGGATGTTTATCCTGCCTCAGCAGGTAGTGTAAGCTACACTCCGTCAGGAACTCAGTTTGATGAGGGCACTGATGTTACTTTTACTGCAACTCCTTCATTCGGATACAAGTTCAATCGCTGGGTTGATGAGTCAAGCAATGTGCTTTCAAACGCCAATCCTGCCACCATTGCTATTAATAACGACATCACTGTTATTGCTGAGTTTTCCACTGTAAATACTTATAAACTTGAGGTTGAAGTTTCAGAAGGTGCCCAGTTGCACCAGGTTGCCATATCGCCCGCAGGTACTGTGGTTAGTGGTGCAACAATGTATGAGGATGGTTCGTCGGTAACCCTAACTGCCGGAGGTAATAAAATTTTCACTTTCAACTATTGGGATGATAATTCCACCAATCCGGTTAGAACTGTGGTGATGAATAGCGACAAGAAGTTGAAAGCAAATTATAGCAATGCCGATTATATTGTTGGCTGGGATATGATTAAAGATGAACCCAAAAGCGATCGCGGTGCCGATTTTTATTCTGATGCTTCAAATATGGGTATGTTGGTGCTTCGTAATGCCGAAGGTACATCGGTTGGCTGGTTGGCAAAAGGTTCTGCCAAATATGAAGGTCGTCCTGCCATAGTTAGCTGGCGTGAATTTTCTGAAAAATGTTATTACGAAATATCTTTTTCAACCGTTGGATACTCAAATATTAAATTGTCGTCGGCAATGTTGTCCCATTACAATGGCTATAAGGTGCAAAATATTGAGTATTCTCTTGATGGAGAGACGTTTCAAACTCTGGGTACTATAGTTTTCAATAGTCAGAAAACTTGGTTCGACTCAGAAATTACGCTTCCTGCTGATGCTGAAAACAAGACTAAAGTATATGTTCGTTGGATACCAGATTATTCATCAGAAACGCTGTTGAATTCACCCGGTTCAACAAAAGATGGTACGGCAATTACCGATATTTATCTTCTTGCCGATATTGAAGTTGTTGAAGATCATGATGCTCCTGTTTTGGTGTCATCGGTTCCTGCCAATAATGCTACCGATGTTAGTGCGGTAGGGTCTGTAGTGCTTGTTTTCAACGAGAAGGTAAGTAAGGGTAGCGGAGATGTTACTCTTGGAGGTGAAGTGCTTAATGGTATATTTAACGGTAATACTGTTGTTTACAAATACTCCGCATTAGAATATAATAAAAAATATACGCTATCGGTTCCTGCTGGTGCAATTGTCGATTTGAGCGGTAATGAGTGTGCTGCTATAAGTCGCTCATTTACAACGATGAATCGTGTTGCTCCTGCTGCCCGTCTGTTCGATTTTATTGTTGGTCCTGATGCGGGTGATGATGGCACAACCATCGCCTCGGCTATTAATGCAGCACCTGTGAATGGCTCTAAATTTATGATCTTTGTGAAAAATGGCCAGTATAACGAGCGTATTTCAATACCTTCATCAAAGCCAAATATCTCACTTATTGGTCAGAGTCGCGATGGTGTAATCATTAATGCTGCTGCACACGTGGGCGATGCTATCGGGTCAACCACATCAAACAGTCAGACTGTGGAAGTGATGGCCGATAATTTCTATGCCGAGAATTTAACATTCCAAAACTCAGCCGGTATGAATATTGGTCAGGCTGTGGCACTGAAGGATTATGGTAATAAAAACATATACTATAATGTGAAACTTCTTGGCTATCAGGATACTCATCTTACAGGTAATGGACGCCAATTCTATCAGAAGTGTGCTATTCATGGTACTGTTGACTTTATTTTCGGCGGTGGCGATGTGTTTTTCGATGAGTGTCTGTTATATCTCGAAGATAGGAATAACAATGTGATTGTTGCACCTTCTACAAAAGCTGATACTCAGTGGGGATATGTGTTTAATAACTGTACTATCGATGGTGCTGCAATCAACAATAATGGATTCAATCTTGGCCGTCCTTGGCAAAATAAGCCACGAGCCGTGTATCTCAACACTAAGATGAATATTCTTCCTACTGCTGCCGGATGGACAAGTATGTCTGTTTTGCCTGCACTTTTTGCCGAGTTTAATAGTGTAAATAAAAACGGTCAACCTATCGATTTGAGTAATCGCTCAAAAACATTTACGGTTGGAGGCTCACTTGTAGTTGGTGCTTACAACCCTGTGCTAACAACTTTAGAAGCTGCCCAATACACAATTAAAAATGTGCTTGGTGGAACTGATAACTGGATGCCAGGAACTTTTACCGAGCGTGTTGCCAATCCGGTTGCTAAGGCCGATAATGCTAATTTAAGCTGGAATGCTGTTGATTATGCTATCTGTTACATTGTTTCCCGCAATGGTAAAGTTGTTGGTTTCACTACAAGCACAAGCTATGATATGGCAGGTGTGAATGGTGAGTATAGTGTTCAGGCTGCAAATGAGTATGGTGGCTTAAGCGAAAGTTCTAATAAAGTAGCTTATGTTGCAACTTCTGTAGGTGCTGTTGATAATGATAGTAATATTGTTGTGTATGCATCTAATGGAAATATTGTTGTAAAAGGTATTTCTGATAGAACTGCAATTACTGTGTATGATGTTAATGGACGGATTATCAAGGAGTTTATCTCTGTTGATGATTGTTCTTTTGTAATGAATAAAGGTATCTGGATCGTTAAAGTTGAATCTGGCAGTCAGGTTACTACTAAGAAGGTGCCTATAATTTAAATGTTATTCATGGAGCTGTGGTTAAAACTACAGCTCCTATATTATATTTTTATTTGCAGTTGTCTGATTGAACTTTTTAGATTCTTAGCTTCGCTACCAATGAAAGTTAGTGTTGATAAGATCTCTCACTTCGTTCGAGATGACTGTAGTCCGTTAAGTGCTTGGGAGGGGATTGGGGCGGCAACGCCGCCCCAATCCCCTCCCAAATAGGTATGGGTAAAGTCATTCCGACCGCAGGGTGGAATCTCTTGTTTTGTAATTTTTATCGGATAATAATGATTTTATTTATGTTTAAACGTGTAGTACAAATATTATTTTTTCTATTTTCTATCTCTCTCCAGTTGTATTCGCAAGGTGTTGGATTTACTCTTGATGGCGAATTTCTAAAGCAACAAAAAAAATATCCTTTTATCACTCCTGCCCAAATTGGTGATACTTCTCAAATACAGATTATAAGGAATATTTATTACTCTTCTGATAAAAAATTAAGTCAATCGGCTGATGTTTTTCTTCCTTTATTTGGCAATGATGTTGATAAAGAGCTCGTTCCGGTTGTTGTTCTCATACATGGCGGCGGTTGGCAGTCGGGCGATAAAGCTCTCGATTGGCCTATGGCAGCCCAACTTGCCCGTAACAATATTGCAGCTGTATGCATCAACTATCGTATGAGCGATGAGGCTGTTTTTCCTGCTGCTATTCAGGATGTTAGAAGTGCTATTCGTTGGGTGCGTGCCAATTCTGCTAAATATAATATCGATATAAATAATATCACACTTCTTGGCTCCTCGGCCGGCGGACAGTTGGCAGCCCTTGCAGGCTCTATAAATGGTAGTTACAAAGATTTTGATGGCTGCGTGCCACATAAGTTTTCATGTAAGGTGAATAAGGTGGTGGATATCGATGGTGTGCTTGCTTTTATCCATCCCGACTCATCCGAAGGTGCTGATACTGAGGCTAAACTATCATCTGCATCCCGATGGTTCGGTGTCTCTTCCTATGCTGATTCTACTGCATGGGCCGTTATTGCCAATCAGGCATCGGCAATTAGCCATGTAAATAGAAATAGTGCTCAGTTTCTTTTCTGCCTTAGCGGTCAAACCCGTTTTAGTGCGGGAGTTAATGATATGATTTTGAAACTTAATGGGTTTGGTGTTAAATCATCTGTTGTTAAATATGATAATTCACCTCACACTTACTGGCTTTTTAACCCTTGGTTTGAGCCTTTAATGTCAGAAATTATAGGTTTTATATTAATGAATTAAATAAATTAAAGATATTATAGTTTTTTATACCCCCAACCCCTAAAGGGGAGGTGTAACTGCTTTTAAGTCTCCTTTAGAGGATTTAGGGGTGAATGAAGATTTTAGTAATTTTAATCAATACATAATTATTGTCATGAAGAATTTAAGTTTAGCCGTTTTATTGTGCTTCTTTACCGGTATAGTTTTCGGTCAAAGCACTGAAAATGTGTGGAATGAAGGAGAGAGAGTCGCTGCTTCGGTTCAGCAGCCAGTTATCTCAGAGAGGGTGTTCCCAATTACAAAATTTGGTGCATCGGTAAAGGCTTCTGCCGCAAAAAATCAAAAGGCGATTGCCAAAGCTATCGAAGCTGCATCAAAAGCCGGAGGTGGAAAGGTGGTAGTGCCTGCAGGTGAGTATCTTACAGGTTATATCACTCTTAAATCGAAAATTAATCTTGTAGTAGAAAAGGGTGCAACTCTTAAATTTTCGACCAATCAGGCTGATTATCTTCCGGTTGTTCTTACCCGTTGGGAGGGAATCGATTGCCATACTCTCCATCCTCTTATCTATGCTATTGATGCCGAGGATGTTGCCATAACCGGCGAAGGTACTATCGATGGTCAGGCTTCTAACGATAACTGGTGGTCGATGGTGGGTGTAGCACGATTCGGATGGAAAGAGGGAATGAAATCACAACGTCTTCCAGGCTTAGGTCGCCCTAAACTTACTGAATATGAGCAAAATAATGTTCCTGTGGAGCAGCGTGTTATGGGCCTTAATGATGCGCTTCGTCCTCAGTTGATGAATTTTTACCGTTGCGAACGTGTTAAAATAGAGGGTGTTACCTTGCGTAATTCGCCTTTCTGGGTTATTCACCCTGTGTTTGTAAATCATCTCACTGTGCGCAATGTTACCATAATCAGCCATGGACCCAATAGCGATGGTTGCGACCCCGAATCGTCGAAAAATGTGCTTATTGAGGATTGCTTTTTCGATACCGGCGATGACTGTATCGCTATCAAAAGCGGTAGAAATAACGATGGCCGTAAATGGGATATCCCCAGCGAAAATATTGTGGTGCGCAACTGTAAAATGAAAAATGGTCATGGTGGTGTGGTTATTGGCAGCGAAATATCGGGGGGATTCCGCAATCTTTGGGTTGAGAATTGCGTGATGGATAGTCCTGAACTTGACCGTGTTATCCGCATAAAAACCAGTGAGTGCCGTGGTGGAATCATCGAAAATGTGTTTGTGCGTAATATCAAAGTTGGCGAATGTAAAGAGGCGGTTCTTAAAATCAACTTAGCCTATGAGCCGCGCGAAGAGTGTGATCGTAGCTTTCCACCGCTTGTGCGCAATGTTGTTCTCGAAAATGTGACCAGCAACAAGAGTCGCTACGGCGTGTTTATCGTTGGTCTTGACGGTAAGGAAAATGTTAGCGATATTACACTGTCCAACTGCATCTTCAATGGTGTGAAGGAGGGTGATAATATTAAAGGTGCTAAAAATATAAGTTATGTAAATTATAAGTTAAATAATCAGTCAACTGAACTTTAATAATATATGTTATGAGATTAGTTTTATTTCTATCTTTATTTCTGATAATCACGCATTTAAGTGTGGCTCAGAATTCGGTTTCTAAATCGTGGGTTAGCGATTTGGGTAATGGTAAATATAAAAATCCTGTTCTTTATGCCGACTATTCCGACCCTGATGTTTGTAGGGTGGGTAGCGATTATTATATGACTGCTTCAAGTTTTAATTGTGTGCCTGGTTTGCCGTTACTTCATTCTAAAGATTTGGTTAACTGGACTTTAGTGGGGCATGCGCTTCCTAAAATCACCCCCGAAGATATGTTTAGCACTGCCCAGCATGGTAATGGTGTGTGGGCGCCTGCTATACGTCATCATAATGGAAGTTTCTATATCTACTGGGGCGATCCCGATCAGGGTATATTTATGGTAAAATCAAAAACCATTGAAGGGCCGTGGGATGAGCCGGTGCTTGTGAAAAAGGGTAAGGGTCTTATCGATTCATGCCCTTTCTGGGATGAGGATGGCAAAGCATATATTGTTCACGGTTTTGCCGGAAGTAGGGCAGGGGTGAAGAGCATCCTTGGCCTCACTGAGATGACTCCCGACGGCACGAAAGCAATTGGCGAGAGTCGTCTGTTTTTCGACGGTCACCCCGATAATTTCACTGTTGAGGGGCCCAAGATGTATAAAAAGAATGGATGGTACTATGTGCTTGCTCCTGCCGGAAGTGTATCTACGGGCTGGCAGCTTGCCCTTCGCTCAAGAAATATTTGGGGTCCTTATGAGTCTAAAGTCGTTATGGCTCAGGGAAAAACAAATATTAACGGCCCTCACCAGGGTGGTTGGGTTACCACTCCCGATGGTAAGGAGGATTGGTTTATCCACTTTCAGGACCTTGAGGCCTACGGACGTGTAGTTCACCTTAATCCTATGACTTGGAAAAATGATTGGCCGGTTATTGGCATTGATAATGATGGTGATGGCTGTGGTGAGCCTGTTGCCCAATATAAAAAACCTGCCGTTGGTGCAGTTTATCCTGTTGCAACTCCTCCCGAAAGTGATGATTTCTCTTCTAATGAGCTTGGTATGCAGTGGCAGTGGCATGCTAATTATAACCCTGTGTGGTATTTTGCCGATCAGGCCAACAGCCGTTTGCGACTTTTCACTCAACCTGTGCCCGAGAATTATGTGAATCTTTGGGATGTGCCCAATCTGCTTCTTCAGAAGTTTCCGGCACCTAATTTTAAGGCTGTGGCCAAGGTGCGCTTCACTGCCTTGGATAAGATAAGTGGCGAACGTGCAGGCCTTGTTGTTATGGGCATGGATTATGCCGCTATTGTTATTGAGAAGACTGAAAACGGAGTGACGCTTAGTTATAATGAGTGTGCAAAAGCCAATAAAGGTAAAGCGGAAACTCAGGTAACTGCACCCGTTGCATTGAAGGATGGCGATATTTACCTGTCGGTGGAGGTGAAGGAGAAGAATGGTGCAGCTGTTTGTTCTTTTGCCTATAGTGTTGATGGAAAGAGATATACTTCGCTTGGCAGTGGTTTTAATGCCTCGGCCGGTCGCTGGATTGGTGCCAAAATTGGTTTCTTTGCCACTCGTCCTGAGAAAACTCAGGATGCAGGTTATTTTGATGTTTACGACTTTACAATTCAATAATTTTTGTAATATGAAATATATTCTTAGTTCTATATTTATGTTATTAACTGCTTTTTCGTTTGCTCAGCCGGTTAAGCTGGGCATCGAAGGTGGCAGTGGAGTTAAAGGTGAGCGCCTTGTCGATTTCTCAGGTGTTATTGCTGATGTTAATGCAGCTAATGCTTACTTTTTGAAGTCGGGAAAGGATATAATTGCTCTCGATATCGTTGTTGATGAGAATGGCAAACGCTCGTTGGTAGGGGTGATTGATTTCAAACCGGGAATGTCAACTTCATATGTGCTTAATTCAGTTGCGGCAGGTTCTAAAAAAGCTCCTGTGGTTGCCAAGCGCACTCAGGCCGAACTTTGGACCAAGGTTACAGGAAAAATGAAGAATGGCTTTTATGTGGGAGGTGGCAATTTCTACCGTTTCGACAGCATTCGTGTTCCCGATAATTTTAAGGATCATGCCTATTTCATTAAGTATGAAGGTCCGGGATGGGAGAGCGATAAGGTGGGTTACCGAATGTATCTCGACCAGCGAAATGCTGTTGATGTGTTTGGCAAATGTGTAAACACGCCTGTGCTTCAGGAAGTGGGTGTGGATGGTTATGAGAGCTATCACCACCTTAGCGACTGGGGAATGGATGTGCTGAAGGTTGGTAAAGCTCTTGGCGTTGGCTCTATTGCAAGACTTAATGCAGATAATCAGGCTGTTAGGGTTGAAAAGACCGACTCCGTGTTTTGCCGTGTGATTGATGGTAATCTTCAGGCTCGTGTTATTACTGATTATTATGGTTATGAGCATGAGGGTGAGAAAGTTAACCTTCGTTCGGTGATGAGCATCAATGCCGGCAGTAGAATGACTCTCGAAGAGCTCTATTTCAGTGCACCTGTTGACAGGGTATGTACCGGTATTATTGCTGATAAAAAAGCGGAATCGTTCGTGATGAAGAGCCGCAACGGAAAATGGACCTGCCTCGCTACCTGGGGCGCACAAAGCCTTAATAGTGATAACCTTGGACTTGCTGTTATTGCTTCGTCTGCTCAAAATCCAAGGATTGAGAATGATAAACTCAATAATTTGATGATTTTTGATGTGAAAGATAGTGTGCTTAAATACTATTTCCTGTCGGCATGGGAGTTAGAGCCCAATGGCATTAAGACTTTGGAGCAGTTTAAAGCATATCTTCAGCATGAACTCGATGCACTTGAGTCACCTGTAAATGTTGTAAAACAATAATTTGCGAATAATGAAAAACTATTTGATAATAAGCCTCTTAGCTGTTTTTGTACTTGTTGGCTGTGCCGAAGAAGGCAGGATAACAATTCACACCATAGGTGACAGCACAATGGCTATAAAAAGTGACAGAAGACGACCTGAAACCGGCTGGGGCGAAGGTCTGCCGTTGATGTTCGACACCCTTGTTACTATTGATAATCATGCAGTTAATGGTCGTAGCACCCGTTCGTTCATTAATGAAGGTCGCTGGCAGAAGGTTTATGATAATCTTAAAGCGGGCGATATAGTGCTAATCCAGTTTGGACATAACGACGCTAAAATCAATGATTCTGCAAGGTTTACAAATCCGTCAACCCAGTATCGTGCCAATTTGATGCGTTTCATCAGCGACTCTCGTAAAAAAGGAGCTAAGCCTATTCTGCTGACTTCTATCGTACGTCGCAATTTTACAGAGGATGGTGTGCTGGTCGATACTCATGGCGTCTATCCCGAGGTGATGCGCAGCGTGGCCTTTGAGACCGGCACGCCTTTGATTGATGCACAAACCATGTCGGAGGAGTTGGTGCTTTCGTTTGGTCCCGATAGCTCCAAAGCCCTGTATCTTCATCTTCAGCCCGGTGAAAATCCCAATTTTGCCAATGGCGTTACCGATGATACTCACCTGAACGGTACTGGTGCAATGGAAATATGTAATTTGATAGTAGAAAAGTTAATCGCTATCGAGCCTCGTCTTGGGAAGCATATATTATGATTGGTCACCCCAAATATTTGGGCTTGATATATTTTCAATCTGTTATAGTTATTGATTTACAGCAATATGCATTAAAAATGCTTTAGCCAATTCCCCCTCGTTGTCGCTTGGTTCTGCCAAGAAACGAGGGGGATTTATCACGTTTTAGCTGGATTGTGCAGGTTGCACAGATAATTAAATCATTTAATTCAATTATAATTTAGCTATATTCTCTTTTACCGCTACTTCAAAAGCCTGTGAATCAGCGAATGAGCTATCCTGATACTCCCAACCGCTAAAGAAATAGTACTCGGCAGGTTTGTCATTAGATATTTTTAAATTCAGGAAATAGGTCTTAATAACATCGGTATCTGCTTTGGGAGCCACGCCAAATGAAACCACATTTTCATTTTTAGCTGCTATAGCCATTCCAAGTATCTCGCCTATTGTGCCTTGATTTCCGTGTGTGTAAAATCCTTTATACTCAGGTGTTTCATACGATATTGCTTCCAAATCGTGAAGATCTACAATGCCGGTAACCAACATTTCGTCGCCCTGTAAACCATCAACCCAAACCTGCGCTTTATAGCCTAAATCGCCCGCTGCAATAGATATGCGGTGACGTACATCGTAAAGTCTTTCGCCAGCAGGAACTCCCTGATAACTAAGCTCAAGCACCGATCTTACTGGGCCTTGTGTTATAAAACGAATTTCACCTTTTTCGCACACGCCCACACGGTAAACGCTATCGGCATAACCAATTGAGATGGCTCCTGCTCCCAGCGAATTGCCTACTTTAAGCACATCCATACCCCAGTCGCTGCGTTCGTGGTAGTTCTGTCCGCGTATTCCGGCATCATCAAGTACCATTGCAGTTGTCGATTTTCCGAAGATGTCGATACCGTTGCGTGCATCATAATAGTTACGGAAACCTACTTTGTCATTCTCCCAAGCAGGGCCTTCCATCTGGAAAACTGCCGAGATTGTGGGACTATCGGTTGTTTTTAAGCGTAGCACGCCGTTAAGTGCTTCGTAAGGCTCAACAGCCGATCCGAAACGAAGGCTTGTACGTTTTTCAAACTCAATGGGTTCACCTTTTTCGAAGGTTACTGCAAGTGCCGAGTTTGCTTTAATATCAGCAATGAAAGCCAGTTCATCCCAGTTTCCGTCACCATTCATATCGTCCATTTGTGATGCAAGCACAGTGCCGTCGGCTGTTTTCACAATTACGAAATCTCCATTTCCGGCTGTTGCATATTGGTCCACTTCTGCGCGTGTAAGTACAAAAAGTTTGTCGTTAATATCAATTGAAGCCGAGTTTTTACATTCGTATGTTTTGTTGCCATTGCAAGCTGTAAGCATAAGCGCGGCAACCCCTAGAATAATATTGATTTTAATCATCAATTATAGTATGATGTTTTTGTAAATAGCACATTAGTAAATATTTATAACTAATGTGCCTGTTTGTTTTAGTCTGTAATATCGTTTTCGCCTTTCACATATCCGAAGTTGGCAAGTATTCCACCATCAACATATAGAATGTGACCATTTACGAAGTTAGAAGCTTGCGATGCAAGGAACAGCGCCGCATTACCCACATCTTCGGGTTCGCCCCATCGACCTGCAGGTGTGCGTGTCATCACCAGGTCGTTGAATGGGTGTCCGTTTTCGCGTATTGGGCCTGTTTGCGATGTAGCAATGTAACCGGGACCGATGCCGTTAATCTGGATGTTGTATTTTGCCCATTCGCAAGTCATGTTGGCGGTAAGAAGTTTTAAGCCACCTTTTGCTGATGCATATGCTGATACCGATTTACGTCCGTAAACGCTCATCATCGAGCAGATGTTAATGATTTTTCCGGCTCTCTTGGCAATCATGCCGGGTGCCACTCGTTTACTCACGATAAGTGGAGAGATTAAGTCGGCCTCTATCACTTGTCTGAAATCGCTTACAGGCATGTCGAGAATGGGCACTCTTTTGATGATTCCTGCATTGTTAACCAGGATATCCACCGGACCGAATGTTGCTTCTATCTCGCTGATTCCACGGTTTACCTGCTCTTCGTCGGTTACATCCCACACGCTGGTAAATACATCAAGACCCTCTTTTGCATATTCGGCTTTAGCTTCAGCAAGTTTATCAGCCGAACGGCCGTTAATACACACTTTTGCACCTGCTTTTGCAAGTATTTTGGCTATTGCCATACCTATACCGTGACTACCGCCGGTAACCAAGGCCACCTTCCCGGACAGGTCGAACAGTTGTTGTATCATAAGTTATTATATTTGAGTTGATTAACTATCGTTGTTTTGTGATTGAAAGAAGCGGTGCCCGCTATTGTCGTAACATTGGGCACCGTCATCTGTCATATTTTCATTCACACTTTATTATTGTGAGAAATGCGTAAATTACTTAAGCTCATCGGGTTGACGAACGTCCATGTCGCCATAGTCAAGGTTTTCACCTGCCATACCCCAAATAAATGTATAGTTGGATGTACCTGCGGCCGAGTGGATGCTCCATGATGGCGATAGCACCGCCTGGTTGTTCTTCATCCAGATGTGGCGTGTCTCATCGGGCTGCCCCATAAGGTGGCAAATTGCCTGCCCCTGTGGAACTTCAAAGTAGAAGTATGCTTCCATTCTGCGGTTGTGAGTGTGTGCAGGCATTGTGTTCCATACGCTTCCGGGCTTAAGCTCGGTCATCCCCATTTGCATTTGGCATGTCTGTACCACGCTGTTAACCAGCATCTTATTGATTTGACGGTGGTTCGACCCCTCAAGGCTTCCAAGCACAACCACCTCAGCTTCGTTTTTGGTAACTTTAGTGGTTGGGTAGTTGCGGTGCGCAGGTGCCGAGTTTAAGTAAAAGAGGGCAGGAGTAGCAGCATTGTTTGATTCAAACACAACTTTTTGTGCCCCCTGGCCAACATAAAGGGCCTCTTTGTAATCAAGTTCATAAACAGTGCCATCAACAGTGATTTTACCTTTACCACCCACGTTGATAACACCCAGTTCGCGACGCTGAAGGAAATATTCTGCCTTTAGGTCGTCAACAACTTCAAGTGTTAGAGCTCCTTTGGTTGGCATTGCACCACCCACCATGTAACGGTCGTACATTGAGTAAACCCAGTTAATCTCATTTTCTGAAAATACCTTCTCAATTAAAAACTCTTTACGAAGACGCTCTGTGTCGTAATTCTTGGCATCGCAAGGATGTGATGCATAACGCAACTCATAACTCATAATTCTTATTTTTTAAATGTTAATAATCATACTGTTTATATTCTGTCGTAGTGATGATTCTCGCACAATAAGGCGCATTGGGATGGATATATTTCCATTTCCAAAATCTTCACTCTTTACTCTGTTCAAAAATGCGGTTGCCACCTGGTTGCCCATATCAAATGAGTTCTGCTCCAGTGACGATAGTGTGGGTGTTATCAGTTCGGCAAAGCTCTCATTGGCTGTGCCAACAACTCCAAATTGCGAGGGTATGCTAAGGTCGTTCTTTTGGCAATACTGAATTACACCCATTGCGGCATAGTCGCCCGAGCAATATAATGCATCGCAACCTGCTTTAACGACATCTTTCATCACATTAAATCCGCCTTCACGGGTTATTATGTTTTGAAATATTATTGAGTCGTCAACTTCTATTCCTGCATCTGCTAATGCTGCTGTGTATCCGTTGTTGCGCTCGGCATAGGCGCCTACCGATAACGGCCCGGCCAGATGTCCGATACGTTTATAGCCGCTTTTCATCAGGTGTTTAATTGCTAAAAATGCACCGTTAAAACAATCATTGGTGATTTTTGCACCATCTATATTTGGTAATACACGGTCAAACTGAACAAGCACCACACCTTTATCAACCACCTTCTGAAGGTGTGACGCATCTGTAGTTTCGGTAGAGTGTGAAATCAGAACGCCGGCCACCCGATGTGACAAAAGCATGTTAATTGCCTTCACTTCGTCGTTAAGTCTTTCGTGTGTTTGGCAAATTAGAAGGTTGTAGCCTGCCGGATTGAGGATTGCCTCGGCACCGCTTATTATATTGGCAAAAAACTGCCTGTTGATGCGTGGTACAACCATTCCCACCGTGTTGTTAATACCTTTTCTTAATGATGATGCCATCACGTTAAGCTCATATCCCATCTCCTCGGCCTTTGCCGCCACCAATGCCCGTGTCTTGTCGCTGATGCGGTTGCTGCCCGCAAGTGCGCGCGACACGGTGGAAGGCGTAATGTTGAGTTCGTTGGCAATATTTGCTATGGTGGTTTTCGACATTTTTATTGGTTGTTTGGAATTACACAAAAATACAAACGATTGCGCAAAATACAAACTATTATTGATAATTTATAATAAATGATTGAATTTCAGATGTTTAAATGTTATTATAAATCTGTTTCTATAATTTATCACTGAGTTTTTAACGGATACGATGTTGTATTTTCATTGGTTATTGAATAATTTTGTTTTTCTGAATATTATATTTACTCAAAAATTAACAAAAAAATCACTTGAAAATCAATTAGTTAAACATTTATTTACAAAAATAATTTGAAATTTCAAATTTAGGTCTTACTTTCGTGTTCGTTAACGATGACTAAAAACAATAGGATATGAGTAATAAATTTATCACTCCCGAATTTATTCTTAAAGGGGAAACAGCCAATAAGCTCTACCATAACTATGCGAGCAAGCTGCCGATTATCGATTTTCACTGTCACCTCTCACCAGAGATGATTGCCAAAGACAGAAATTTTGAAAACCTTGGCCAGATTTGGCTTGAAGGCGACCACTATAAGTGGCGTGCCATGCGTTCCAACGGTATTAACGAGAAATATTGTACCGGTAATACTTCCGATTATGAGAAGTTTGAAAAATGGGCCGAGACTGTGCCAATGACCATCGGCAATCCGCTTTACCACTGGACTCACCTTGAGTTGAGCCGTTATTTCGGTATCGACACTCTACTAAATAAAGATACAGCCCGCGAAATTTACGATAAGGCCAGTGCACTGCTTGCCACTCCCGAATACAGCGTACGTAACCTGCTGCGCAAAATGAAAGTGGAGGTTGTGTGCACTACCGATGATCCTATCGATTCACTGGAGCACCATATTGCTCTTAAAGATACTTTCGAAATTAAAGTATTGCCTACTTGGCGCCCCGATAAAGTGCTTAAGGCTGATGATAATAAAATTATCAAAGATTATATCGCTCAGCTTTCTAAAGCATCTGGAATTGAAATTACCGATTTCGCCTCTTTGGTTAATGCACTTAAAAATCGCCATACTTTCTTCAATAGCATCGGTTGTAAACTATCCGATCACGGTATGGACAGATTCTACTATGAAGAGTTTACCGAAAAAGAGGTTGAGACTATCTTCGCAAAAATATTATCATCAAAAGAACTTACCGGTAAGGAGATTGAGCAATATCGCACAGCTATTATGCTTGAGCTTTGCCGCATGAACCACAGCCGTGGTTGGACTCAGCAGTTCCACGTAGGTGCAATTCGTAATAATAACTCGCGTAAGTTCAATCTGTTAGGCCCCGATACTGGTTGGGACTCAATTGGTAATTCGCAGGATAGCTTCAAAATGTCGCGTTTCCTTGATGCACTTGATGTTAACGATCAACTTGCAAAAACTATTCTCTATAACCTGAATCCATCTGATAATGAGATGATGGCAACCATGATTGGTAACTTCAACGACGGTTCTCTACCCGGCAAAATCCAGTATGGAGCCGCTTGGTGGTTCCTCGATCAGAAAACTGGGATGGAGCGTCACCTTGAGGCACTTTCGGCACTTGGCCTTACCAGCCGTTTCGTTGGTATGGTTACCGACTCGCGCAGTTTCCTATCTTATCCACGTCACGAATATTTCAGAAGAATTGTGTGTAACTTCTATGGTAATCTGGTTGATAATGGCGAGATACCCAATGATGACTCACTTCTGAAACCCGTTGTTGAAGGAATATCTTATTATAATGCTAAAAACTATTTTAACTTTTAATATACTATGGCACCAAAAGTAATTACCTTCGGAGAGATTATGCTCCGTTTAGCTACGCATCGTAATGAGCGTTTTTGTCAGGCTACATCATTCGAAGCCACTTATGGCGGAGGTGAGGCTAACGTAGCTGTATCGCTTGCAAACTACGGTTTCAACTCATCATTTGTTACCCAACTTCCTAAAAATGATATCGGTGCTTCTTGCCGCATGGAACTTAACAAATATGGCGTTGACACATCTAAAATCCTTTATGGTGGCGATCGTCTGGGAATTTATTTTCTTGAAACAGGTGCTGTAGCCCGTGCCAGTAAAGTGGTTTACGATAGGGCTAACTCGGCATTTGCTGATGTTAAACCGGGTATGTTCAACTGGAAAGAGATACTTAAAGGTGCCGATTGGTTTCACTGGACAGGTATAACTCCTGCCGTATCGCAAGGTGCTGCCGATGCTTGTCTTGAGGCTATCAAAACTGCCAATGAGATGGGTATTCCTGTGTCAACCGACCTTAACTACCGTAAAAACCTTTGGAAATATGGTAAAAGTGCCGATGAGGTGATGCCTGCCCTTGTTGAAGGTTGTGACGTAGTGCTTGGTAATGAGGAAGATGCAGAGATGGTTCTTCATATCAAACCACAAGGTGTTGATGTTACCGGAGGTCATGTTACTGCCGAGGCTTACCGTAGTGTGTCGGAGCAAATTATGGCTCGTTTCCCACGTGTGAAAAAGGTTATCACTACTCTTCGCGGATCTATCAATGCCAACCATAACACTTGGTCGGGAGTGCTATTTGATGGTAAAGACCTGTTTGTTGCTCCACAATACGATATTACTCACATCGTTGACCGTGTAGGTGGTGGCGACTCTTTCATGGGCGGACTTATCTATGGTTTGCTGACTTACAAAGATGACCATCAGAAAGCAGTTAATTTTGCTACTGCAGCTTCTTGCCTTAAACATACTATTCATGGTGACTTTAACTTGGTGACTGTTGAAGAGGTTGAGAAACTTATGGGCGGTGATGCATCAGGTAGGGTTTCCCGTTAATTTTAATGTGTACTACGAAAAATATATAATCATGGCTAAATATTCTAAATCAGAAGTTTTTGCTGCCATTGAAGAGACAGGTGTTGTTCCGGTTTACTACAACTCGGATATCGAAACATGTAAAAATGTTGTAAAAGCTTGTTACGAAGGTGGTATCAGAGCATTCGAATTTACCAATCGAGGTGAGTTTGCACACGAGGTATTTACCGAACTTGTAAAGTTTGCCAATGCCGAGTGTCCAGGTCTTATCATGGGGATTGGCTCTATTGTAGATGCTCCCACAGCAGCTCTTTACATACAGCTTGGTGCCAACTTTATCGTTGGTCCACTTTTCAATACTGATATCCCTAAAGTAGCCAACCGTCGTCAGGTGCCTTATATGCCCGGATGTGGTTCGGTATCGGAAGTTGGTCTTGCCCAGGAACTTGGTTGCGAAATTTGCAAAGTGTTCCCAGGTGATGTGCTTGGAACATCATTTATCAAAGGCTTAAAAGCTCCTATGCCATGGTCGAAACTTATGGTTACAGGCGGTGTTAAACCCGAGCGCGACAACCTTAAAGGTTGGTTTGATGCCGGTGCTACAAGTGTGGGTATCGGTTCTAACCTGTTTCCTGCCGATTTGATGAAAAAGCAGGATTGGGTAGCATTAGCTCAATATGTTAAAGAGGTGGTTCAACTTACCGCCGATGTTCGCAAGAAAGGCTGATTGCATTTAACCAAACAATATCATATTTAAAAAACATAAAATGAACAAAGTAACTGAAAACATGACGAAATATAGGTGGTCTATCGTGGTGATGCTATTCTTTGCCACTACAATCAACTATATGGATCGTCAGGTTCTTTCGTTAACATGGAAGGATTTTATTGCACCCGAGTTCCACTGGACTGATTCCCATTATGGTATGATCACTTCACTGTTCTCGCTATTTTATGCCATTGGTATGCTGCTGGCCGGTAGATTTATCGACTGGATGGATACCAAAAAAGGCTTCCTATGGGCCATTGGTGTGTGGTCGGTAGGTGCTGTACTTCATGCCTTCTGCGGTATTGCCACATCAGGTATTACTGCCGGTGAGTGGTTTGTAGGATTTGAAGGTGCCCGCGAAGTTATTGCAGGTGTGTCTAATGTTGCCAAAGTGTTGAATGTGAGCGTTGTACTCTTTGTGTTCGCCCGTTTTGTGCTGGCAATTGGTGAGGCGGGTAACTTCCCGGCCGCCATTAAGGCTACTGCCGAGTATTTCCCAAAGAAAGATCGTGCTCTTGCCACCAGTATTTTCAATGCAGGTGCTACTGCCGGTGCTCTTGCTGCACCTATCACTATTCCGCTCATTGCTAAGACATGGGGCTGGGAGATGGCGTTTATCATCATTGGTGCCCTAGGATTTTTATGGATGGCATGGTGGCAGTTTGGATATGCCAAACCTGAAAAAAACAAAAGGGTTAACAAGGCCGAGCTAGATTATATCCTGCAGGATAGTGGTTCGGAGGATGCTCCTAAAGTAGAGGCAGAAGCGAAAGTCAGCTTCTTGAAATGCCTTAACTACCGTCAAACATGGGCTTTTGCCTTTGGTAAATTCATGACCGACGGTGTATGGTGGTTCTACCTTTTCTGGACTCCGGCTTACCTAAGCTCGGTATATAACCTTCAGTCGTCCGACCCGCGTTCCCAGGCTGCTATATTTGTGCTTTACCTTATCACCCTGTTGTCGATTGTCGGCGGATGGTTGCCCACATATTTTGTTGATAAGAAGGGCATGAACCCCTATGCAGGCCGTATGAAATCGATGCTTATATTTGCATTTTTCCCTCTATTAGCTCTTGTGGCACAGCCACTTGGAAGTTTCAGTTACTGGTTCCCGGTAATCATTATCGGTATTGCAGGTGCTGCCCACCAGGCATGGTCGGCAAATATCTTCTCTACCATTGGTGACATGTTCCCAAAGAAAGCTATCGCCACAATTACCGGTATCGGTGGTCTGGCCGGCGGACTTGGTTCTATGGGTATCAACTACGGATCGGGAATCTTGTTCGATTATGCTCGCGAAACAAATATGACTCTACTGGGATTTAGTGGTGTTCAATCGGGATACCTTATCGTATTCTCAATATGTGCTGTGGCTTATCTTATTGGTTGGGTTGTAATGAAAACATTGGTGCCTAATTATAAACCTATCACAGATTTATAGTAGATTTGCCAAAGATGAATAAAACAAAAGAGGCTGTTTTTGAATTAACAGTCTCTTTTGTGTAATAACCCTAAATCAGCAAAGAAATAATCACTCGTAAAATGAAGGAAAAAAGAGTTACAATAAAGGATATTGCTAAAAAGGCCGGCGTCTCGATAGGCACAGTGGATAGGGTGCTTCACCATCGTGGTGAGGTGGCCGAAGCTACAAAACAGAAAATTCTTGAGCTTGCAGAGAGTATGCAGTATCGCCCCAATCTTTTTGCGCGTGCTTTAATATCCCAAAAGAAATACAATATTGCAGTGCTGCTCCCTTCTCCATCTCGCGATGATATGTATTGGGCGCGCCACCTCGAAGGTATTAAAAATAGTGCCCATCAGCTTGAGGATTACTCGTTTAAGGTTGATATATACCATTACGACCTCCACGATGGTGTCGATTTTGAACAAAAAGCGGCAACTATTAGTAAAACTGCTCCCGATGGAGTTATTTTTGCCCCAATTTTGCGAAAAGAATCACAAGTGTGGGCGGCAGAACTTGATAAACTTAATATTCCATATATTTTTATCGACACCAATATAAGTGGAACCAACTGTCTTGGTTTTATCGGTGAAGATGCTTTCCAGAGTGGGAGAGTGGCTGCCAGCATTATCGATTATGGTATGGATGCCGATAAGGATGTGTTGATAATAAATATTGCTAAAGATCTTGATAATACTCAGCACTTAAATATTCGTAATCAGGGATTTATGAGTTATTTTATGGATGCAGGCCGTAATCAGGGGTTGAAAATTAGTTTGGAAATTCCATCTGCCGATCCTGATATTGTTGCCGAAAAACTTAATAAGGTTATTGCCAACAATCTTAATATTGGTGCTATATGGGTGTCGGGTGCCAAGGCTTATGTTATAGCCCGTTACCTCGACAGTATTAATAAGCGCGATCTTGTAATGGTGGGCTATGAGGTATATGCCGAAAATGTGGAGTATGTTCAGAAAAATATTATTCAATATCTTATTGCGCAACACCCTGTAAAACAGAGTAGAAAGGCACTTCGGAAAATGTTTAATTACCTTACCGATAATATTCCGCCGGCAAGATTTGAATATCAGAAAATAGAAATCGTTAACGCCGAAAATATTAGATTTTATAATTAACAATCTACAAAAAATAAAATTATGGCTGTATTTGGATACTCTAAAGAGCTTGAGAAAAGAGTAAGCAATATCTTACTCAAAAAAGCCTTCACATTTTTGAAAAACACCGACTTGGATGCTGTGTTTGCTGAGGTTTCACCCGGTAATAATGTGAAAATTGAGATTGACGGTAAAGATCTTTTTGCAATTTTTCAGGAGTATGACTCTAAACTTCATGCCAATGCAAAACCTGAAATCCATCGTGTATATACCGATATTCAGTATATCCATAAGGGAACAGAAATTATTGGTGTGGCAGGATTGCAGGATATTACCGTGCAGGATGAGTATAATGCCGAGAAGGATATAGCTTTCCCAAAGGCTGAAGGCCTTACCCATTTGATTATGAAAGAGGGAACGGCAGCAATTCTCTATCCCGAAGATGTGCACGCGCCTGGAATGGCTATAGATAATAAACCCTCGAGGGTTAAAAAGATTGTGTTTAAAGTGAAAATCTAACGTGTAAGGGTACTGAAAGGTACCCTTTTTATTTCTTTTCTGTTGTGTAGTTGTTTTCTATTATTGTGTTGATTTTCAATTGTTTTAAGTTTTAGTTTTCTGTTCTTGTTTAGCTTCCTAACAATTTAACGTACTATATCGGTTAATTGCTCACCCATTGGTTTCATGTTGAAAAGTTAATTTTGAATAAAATTTGAAATCAATCATAAAACCAATCACATGATGAAAAATTACACAATCCTACTTTTTTTACTGCTGATGTCGGCAACCAGTTTTGCCAACTCGCCTATAATTCAAGAAGCGGCAGGTTGGTTTGAGACGGTTTGGGTAAAGTGGACACCCGTTGATGGAGCCGATAAATATAATGTTTACTTTTCTGGTGAAGGTGTTACCAATAAGAAGATTGACGATAATCTTATACGCAATTATGGTGGTTATTACCGTGCTGATATTCCCGGTTTGAAGGCCGGTAGCTATACCGTGAAAATTGCTGCCGTTGTTAACGAGGTTGAGACTGCAACTGTTACTTCAGGCCCTATTACTGCAATGGCTCACGACCGTGCGGGCTTTGCATTTGCCAATAATCGCGTTCCGGGTGCCTATAAAGCCGATGGAACTCCCAAAGATGGTGCCGTGATTTTGTATATTACCCAAAATACAAAAAATACGGTTTCGTGCGATGTTGTTACCGATAGTAAGGGTAAGATAACTAATTATTCTGGTCTTCAGAATATCTTTTCAGGTGTTAAAAAAGGCTATGACTTACGTCCGTTTATTATTCGCCTTATTGGTAATATTACTGACTTTGCCGATATGGAAAATGGCGACATAGTGGTTGAAAACAACAATAATGCATCCAGCTATATTACCATTGAAGGTATTGGCGATGATGCCACTGCCAATGGTTGGGGTATTCGTATCAAAAATGCATCTAATATTGAAATTCGTAACCTTGCGTTTATGAATGTTGATAGTAATGAGGGAGATAATATAGGTCTTCAGCAGAGCAACGATTATATATGGGTGCACCATACCGATATGTTCTATGGTCAGGCAGGTAGCGATTCCGATCAGGTTAAAGGCGATGGTGCTCTCGATTGCAAGGGATCTACTTATGTGACTTTTGCTTATAACCACTTCTGGGATTCGGGCAAAGCGTGTCTCCTTGGATTGAGTGAGGGAGCCACCGAAGGGCTCTATGTAACCTATCATCACAACTGGTTCGACCACTCCGATTCGCGCCATCCGAGGGTGAGGTTCTACTCGGCCCACGTATATAATAACTACTACGACGGAAACTCTAAATATGGCGTCGGTTCTACCAATGGTTCGTCTGTATTTGTTGAGGGCAACTACTATCGGAACTGTAAGTACCCTATGATGATATCTATGCAGGGAACTGATGTTTATAACACTTCAACAGGTCAAAACGATTATAAGAATCAGCCCACTTTTTCAAAAGAGGATGGAGGCATTATTAAGGCTTATAATAACCATATCGAAGGTGCAAAACGTTTTGTAGCTTATGGCAATACTGCATTCCCAAATCCTACTGTTGATTTTGATGCTTATGTGGTTAATAACCGCAATGATGTTGTGCCACCAAGTGTTAAATCAGATAAAGGTGGTAACTCATACAATAATTTCGACACCAATAGTGCCATAATGTATTCCTACTCGGTTGAGTCGCCAGAGCAGGCTAAGATGACAGTTGAATACTATGCAGGCCGTATTGATGGTGGCGACTTTAAATGGACTTTCAATAATAGTGTTGACGATAACTCTTATGATGTTATTGATGCCCTGAAACAGGCTGTTACCAATTATTCAACCTCACTGGTATCTATTCAGGGTGATGGTGAAAGCACCGGAACTCCCGATCCGGATCCCGATACTGAAAACCCGGAACAGCCTGGTAACCCCGGAGATATGGAGCATAACTTTACTGTTTCGGGTAAAACAAGTACGTTCTATAATATTGTAGGAAATCTATCTACAAGTAAGGGAACAGTTGTGTATAACGGATTAACACTTACACAGTGTCTGAAAATGGAGTCATCAACTTCAATTAAGTTTACTCTTGAGCAATCAGGTACATTAATCCTTGTGTTTAATGATGATTTCAATAAGAAAATCATAATTGATGATGTTAATTATACTGCTTCCAATGGTAGATTAACAGTAGAACTTAGTGCAGGTACTCATGAGATTAAGAAAGGTGATACAACCAATCTGTTCTATATGAATATTACGGTAGCAACATCGGTTGATAATGTAACTAATGGAGGCTATGTTGTAATTGTGAAGAATAATAACATCTATCTCACTGGAAATGATGATATTCAGAAGGTTGAGATATACAATGTGTCGGGCCGACTTGTGAAGGTTGTTAAGGATAACTTCAATACCATTGATGTTGCCGATCTTAGCAGGGGCGTTCATATCATCAAGATATATAACGGAAAGCAGAGTTTTACCTCAAAATTCGTTAAAAGATAATTGAAATCTCCACATCTCCCCCTCGTTTCTTGGCGAGCCAAGCGGCAAAGCCGAGCGGCAACGAGGGGGAAATGGTTCTGCATTTGTAATGCCATTACAATGTTAATGATAAGTATTTCGGTGGGTTAAAAACCCAAGCCCAACAGCTCCTCGTTTCAAACGAGGGGCATAATAATAGTTTAGTTAGGTGAGTAGCACTACGGTGCAAAATTGAAAAGAGGCGGTTCAAATAATTGAATCGCCTCTTTTACTACCTAATAACTAACTAAAAAACTCTTATCTGGCTACACGCCCCGATGCATCTCCACTCATAAGTTTCTCAACTTCGGCAACGGTGGCTAAATTGAAATCACCATGTATTGTATGTTTCAAGCATGATGCTGCTGTTGCAAAATCTATTGCTTTCTGATAATCACTGCCGTAGGTTAGTGCACCATAAATCAAGCCTGCCATAAATGAATCTCCTCCTCCTACACGATCAATAATGTGTGTCATGTCGTAAGTGGGTGTGTTATACAGTTTTCCATCTCTGAATAGAAGTCCCGACCAGCTGTTGTGGCTCGCATTTATCGATCCCCGTGGTGTGGTTACTATGGTTTTGATGCTTGGGAATCTCTCAATTACTTTTTGCGAAAGCTTAATAAACTGATTCTTATCTACATTGCTGCCGTCAATTGCATTTTTATCCAATGATATGCCAAGCATGGTTGCAAGTGCCTCTTCGTTTAGGTTTATCACGTCGCACCGCTCCACCATTGGCGTCATAACCTCAATAGGTGTTTTGCCGTATTTCCATAGATTGTTCCTGTAATTAAGGTCGGTCGATACGGTTATTCCCATCTCATTTGCGGTAATGATGGCTTCCATGCATGCGTCAGCCGCACCTTGCGATACCGCGGGTACAATACCTGTCCAGTGAAACCAGTTAGCACCTTTCAATATCTCTTTCCAGTTGAACATGCCTGGCGTGATATCCGAGAAAGCTGAGTGTGCCCTATCATATACAACCTTGCTTGAGCGTGCCACTGCACCTGTTTCGAAGAAGTAAATTCCTAATCTCTCTCCACCATGAATCATATTTGATGTGTCAACACCATATTTATTGAGGTACATGCGGCATAGTGTACCTATGTCGGTATTTGGTATGCGTGAAACGAACGATGATTCAATTCCGTAACCGGCAAGTGATGCAGCCACATTGGGCTCCCCACCTCCAAATAACACATCGAATGTTGAGGCCTGACTTAGGCGCTCGTTGCGCTGCGTGGACAGCCGGAGAAGTATCTCTCCGAAAGTTATTACTTTAGGTACCATAGACTTATTAATGTTAAAATAACAATATCTTGAAATAGAATTAATTACCCATAGATGTGGATTATGCCTCAACGAGGTTGTTATAACCCCATTGGCTGTTTATCTACTATAATTCTCTCTTTGTTTTGGTTATTGATGTTGTGGTTCCCTTAAAAAGGAGGGGATGTAAAATACGTTATCGAACACGAAAGTAAATATTTGTTTTATATTATCAAAATAATCACGAATTATTGTTTGCTGATGTGTGATAATTCTTTGTAAATCAGATATATAATAATGTTCGATAAGTTTTTCCAGTGATTTGTTTTACTGCAATATATTGCTTGAATGCATAAATTGTAATTTTTCACCATGAATAAACCGTTCCCTTTTTATGATGTAAAAACTGATTATCCAATATTTTTTGAAGGAAAATGATGTGTATGATGAAAATTTATTTAGTTGTTTAATGTTTTGATAATGTGAGTGTTGATGATGTTTTGTGATATTGTAAAACAATTTATCTACCTAAATTAGAAGAATTGACCCTAAAAAATATTGCTTTCCGTTTACGTTAACGGAAAAAATTGTTTATGTTTGTGAAAGTAATTTTAAAAGTAATATCAAGCATAACTATAAAACAAAAGAGATGAGACTTAATAGATCTAATTACAAACAAGCACATTCGTATCCTACAAGGATAGTACAATTTGGTGAAGGTAATTTCTTAAGGGCTTTTACCGACTGGATTATTCATACTATGAATAAAGAGGCTGGTTTCAATGCCGGAATCACTGTTGTGCAGCCTATAGAACATGGCATGGTTAATGTTCTTAATGAGCAGGATGGTTTATATACTCTTTATCTTCGCGGTATCGTGAATGGTAAACCACAGAGCGACCGTATGGTTGTAGATGCCATCAATGGCGGTATCAATCCATATGCCGAGTATTCTAAATATTTGGAGCTTGCCACTAATCCTGATCTTGAGTTTGTCATCAGCAACACCACTGAGGCTGGTATTGCATATAATGAGAATGATAAATATGAGGATACTCCTCCATCATCTTTCCCTGCAAAACTTACCGTTCTTTTGCACAAGCGATTTGAGCATTTTAAAGGTGATGCATCTAAAGGTCTGTTTATCATTCCATGTGAGTTGATTGACAAAAATGCCGATTATCTGAAAAAATATATCATTCAATATGCCCAGGCTTGGAAGTTGGGTGATGCCTTTATTCAGTGGATCGAGAAAAATAATACTTTCTGTAATTCATTGGTTGACAGGATTGTGCCGGGTTATCCCAAAGACAGGATTGATGAGGTTAATGCCGAGTTGGATTACGAAGATAAAATCGTGAACGAGGCCGAGCAGTTCCACTTGTGGGTTATTGAAGGTGATGAGAAACTAAAAAGCAGATTCCCGGTTGATAAAACCAACCTTAACGTGCTTATTGTTCCTGATGCAACCGATTATAAAACACGTAAAGTGAGAATCTTAAATGGTTCGCACACAGCTCTTTGCCCTATCAGTATCCTTGCCGGTATCGATACTGTTCGTGAGTCGATGGAAGATTCTCTTACTATGGATTATCTTGCTCAAACTCTTGCACAAGAGATTATACCTACATTGTCGTTGCCTCGCGAAGAGCTTGAAAACTTTGCTGCCGATGTTCTGGATCGTTTCAGAAACCCATTCATCAAGCACTATTGGGCAAGTATCTCACTTAATGGCATGTCGAAATTCGAAACAAGGGTGTTGCCCTCACTGCTTACCTATAAAAAACTGAAAGGTACTCTGCCTGTGCGTCTTACTTTTGCACTTGCAGCTACTATTGCCCTTTACGAAGGTTACCGAGGTGCCGAAAAGCTTGATATTAAAGATAATGATGATATTATTGCTCTATATGCCGAGGCTTGGCAACTGTTCGATGGCAATAAGGAGTCGTATCGTAAAGTGGTTGAGAAGGTGCTTGCTTATCAGCCAAACTGGAAATTCGACCTTAATACCGTTGAGGACCTTACCGATACTGTTGCCGATCAACTTGCCCGCATCGAGGCAGTGGGAATGCGTGAAGCTCTTAAAGAATTAATATCGTAAATTTTTGTCATTATGAATAACTATATAAAACTAAATAGTGCCGATAATGTGGTTGTACTCCTTAAGGATACACCACAAGGTACGGCTATCGATATAGCAGGTAAGGTTTATACAACTCTTCAGGATATTCCTGCGGGGCATAAAATGGCGTTGAAGCCCATTTCTGTAGGAGAAAATATTCTTAAATATGGTTTCCCTATCGGGGTGGCAAGTGCCAATATTGCTGAGGGTGAACATGTTCATACTCAAAATGTTAAGACTGGTCTTTCTGGTACTCTTACTTATGAGTATCAGCCAAAAACCGTTAATCTTCCTGCAGGAAATGATACACGCACTTTCAAAGGTTTTGTGCGCAAAAACGGCGATGTGGGTGTTAGAAACGAACTGTGGATTGTGCCTACCGTAGGTTGTGTTAACGGCCAAGCTGAGCAGATTATACGTCGTTTCAAAGAAGAGGTGAAGCCAGAAGGTATCGATGCTATCGAGGTGTTTAAACATAGCTATGGCTGTTCGCAGCTGGGCGATGACCATAAAAATACACGTACCATACTTGGCGATATCGTGTTACACCCCAATGCAGGCGGAGTTTTAGTGCTTGGCCTTGGATGTGAAAATAATATTGTGGGCGACTTCAGAAAATCGCTTGGCGAATATGATCCTGAAAGGGTTAAATATCTTGTGGCTCAGGATGTTAAGGATGAGATTGAGAGTGGAGTAGAGGTGCTTAAAGAGCTTTATGCTAAAATGCAGCAGGATAAAAGGGTTGATGTGCCTCTTTCAAAACTTCGTGTGGGCTTGAAGTGTGGTGGTTCCGATGGTTTCTCGGGTATCACAGCCAATCCGCTTTTGGGTGCTTTCAGCGACTTTCTTATCTCTAACGGTGGAACTACCATTCTTACTGAAGTTCCCGAGATGTTTGGCGCCGAGACTATCCTTATGGAACGTACTGTAAATAGGGAAGTTTTTGATAAAACGGTTCACCTTATCAACGATTTCAAAGATTACTTTACTGCTCATAATCAGCCGGTTTACGAAAATCCTTCACCGGGAAATAAAGCAGGTGGAATCTCTACGCTTGAGGATAAATCGCTTGGTTGTACACAAAAAGGAGGAACTGCGCCTGTGGTTGATGTGCTTAAATATGGCGAAAGACTTAGAACTAACGGTCTTAACCTGTTGAGTGCTCCGGGCAACGACCTTGTGGCTACCACTGCGTTGGGCGCTTCAGGATGTCAGTTGGTGCTGTTTACAACCGGTCGCGGAACTCCATTTGGCAGCTTTATTCCTACAATGAAGATTTCTACCAATTCACGCATTGCCAATCTTAAACCTCACTGGATAGATTTCAATGCAGGAGTACTTCTGGAAGATAAAAAGATGCCTGCTGTGCTCAACGATTTTATTGATAAGATATTGAGTGTTGCAAGTGGTGAGAAATTGAACCACGAGAGTCAGGGTTTTAAGGAGATTTCAATTTTTAAAACCGGAGTAACTCTGTAAAAGAATTAACTATAATTTGTACTTTTTGTTTTTGTTTTGTTTGTTTTAAAGCTGCTTTACAACGGTATTGCAGCTTAAACTTTTTTATAGCCAATCCTTCTTTCGGCTCTGTTTTATATCTTTGGTTATCTGCTTGGCTTTTAGCCTTCTTTCAATTGATGCTTTTGTGGGGCGCGTAGCTTTTCGCGGTTTCACGGGTGTTAAAGCCATGGCAATTATCAGGCTTATCCTGTTTATGGCTTCTTCTTTATTCATCAACTGTGATCGATGTGTCTGTGCAGCAATAATCATCTCGCCCGATGTGGTCAGTTTCGACGACAGTTTTCCAGTCAGCATCTCTTTCTCTGCATCAGTAAAAATTGGGCAATCAGCTATGTTGATGCGTGCCTCTATGCGGGTGCTCACTTTATTCACATTTTGCCCTCCCGGTCCTGCTGCCCGTGTGGCTGTGAGTGTTATATATTGCTCTATGCCCCGCTCTTTTATCTGGTTTGCCGTCATGTTAGAAGTTGTTGGTTCTTAGTGGTTTAAGTAGATATTCAAGTCCGTTAAGCCTTATTTCATACATTGTTGCCATTAGCATTCCCAGTTTTCCCTCCGGAAATCCTTTCTGATGATACCACACCAAATAGTGCTCGGGCAGGTCGCATATCAATCTTCCTTGATATTTCCCGTATGGCATCCTGGTTTTCACCAAATCAAGGAGTGTTTGTTGGTACATTTATCGTTAAATTAAAATTGTATCAGCAAACTTAACTCAAATCCCGTTTACAATCCTTAAATTTGGGCATAAATTTCAGTTTATGGTCAGATTAGGAGATTATAATACACTCAAGGTAGTGAAAAAAGTTGATTTCGGCCTTTACCTCGATGGTGGTGATGATGGCGAAATACTAATGCCCATTCGTTATGTGAGTGAGGAAACTGCTGTGGGTGATGAGGTTACGGTGTTTGTATATCTCGATTCGGAAGATAGAATTATTGCCACCACAGAGCAGCCAAAAGCCAAAGTGGGCGAATTTGCATATCTTGAAGTGAAGGCGGTTAACCGTTTTGGCGCTTTCCTCGATTGGGGATTGACCAAAGATTTGATGGTGCCCTTCCGCGAGCAGAAGGTGAAGATGGAGCAGGGCCAGTGGCATCTGGTTTTTATATATATCGACCTCGATACCGACCGTATTGCTGCATCTGCCAAGCTCGACCAGTTTCTCGATAATGTGGCTCCCGAATATAAGGATGGGGATGAGGTGAAGATTATGGTTGCCGGCCGCACCGATTTGGGTTATAAGGTCATTATCAATGAGTTGCATTGGGGTGTGATTTATGCCAACGAGGTGTTTAAAACTCTCAACCGTGGCGAAGTTTACACAGCCTACATTAAAAAAGTGCGTGAAGACGATAAGATTGACGTGTCGCTTCAAAAGCCCGGCTTTGCTAAAGTTGACTCGCTTCAGGAACAAATAATGGCTGCGCTCAATGAGAGTGGTGGATTCCTGCCGGTTAACGATAAAACTGATGCCCAGGTTATCTACGATATGTTTGGTTGTAGCAAGAAGAGTTTTAAAATGACTATCGGTACTCTTTTCAAACAGCGTAAAATTGTAATTGATTCAGCGGGTATTAAACTTGCCTGAGGTTTATAAGTTGATTGTTTAAAATTCTGTTATGCACATAGTTATATCACCATCCAAAGCTCTCTATTTCGAAAAGAGTTGCCGTAAGTTTGAGTCTTTCAATCTTGTTTTTCCTGCTGAAGCACAGGAGATTATGTCTTCCTTGCGTAAGTATAACCCCGAAGGCCTTGAGGAACTTATGAAGATTAGTCCGGCATTGGCAACTCTCAATTTTGGGCGTAATCAGGAGTGGAAGTGGCCTTTCGAAGCATCTGCTGTTAAACCTGCCCTGTTTGCTTTTCATGGTGATGTGTATGAGGGTCTTAATGCCGAGTCGCTTGCTGATGACGATATACGTTATGCCAATAATCAACTGACAATCCTTTCGGGACTTTATGGAATTTTGCGACCTCTGGATAATATAATGCCCTATAGGCTTGAGATGGGCACAAAGCTGAAGGT
>CAZWOA010000020.1:4519-11696 GCA_964635545.1 uncultured Marinilabiliaceae bacterium | reverse complement strand
TTGCAAAAAAAATAAAAATTAGGCTTGATTTCGTTGGTTATTGTTTGTAAATTAATGTTGGCAATATATCATACCATAATAAGGGTGTGTAATTCAAACATTAACAAACAAACGCCATGGAAGCTGAACGTACTTTTGAATACTATGGAGCACTGATTAAAGCTGAGAAACTCTATACTTTAGAGGAGAAAGTTATGCCAAATACTTTCGTGCTTGAAGCTCCCGAGCCATTCCCGGGCTTTTTCCACTATTATCATGAACATCCGGGAAATAATATGCCTTTATATGTATATCTGGTGCTCGATACTACCTATTCGCTTGAGGATATCACCAGAGCAACACAAAATATATTGAGCTATTGCCCCAAGCCCTTTGATGCGGCTAAGGCTTTTGTAACTCTTCATAATGAGTCGTTTTGCGTCATTCGTCTGCGCCACTTCGAGTTGTACGATATTCTTGCCGATATTCAGCAGGCCTATATCGACGAAGGCATCAAGATGCATAAATTATTCAGGAAAAATATTAATGATGACGCAATTATCAGAATGCAGAAGTTCTTCTCACTAAAGCAAGTTAGTGATAATGTGATGTTTGACATAAAGGAGCCCGATCATGCTTACTTCTTTATCGACAAGCCGTTGAAGTGGAAAAATTTTGAACATACCACAATGCTGATAAAGAGTAACTGGCACCGCACTCTTTTTGATGCTGCCATGGGACACTTCTATGTTGATTTTAAAATACGTGACATGGTGCGTATATACGATACATCATTGAAACTTGATGATGTAGAGGGAATTGCCAAACTTTATAGGGATATGGTTAAATGATTTTCCGTCTATGAGATTGATTAACAGTGTTTTGTTTTGTGTGAGTTGTTGTATGTCGGTTCTAATCAATTCATAGATTATAAAGTTTGGGCGAGGTCTGCACGGGTTGCAGACCTCTTTTCATATCCCTAAATCATTATTTTCTCGTATTTGTTGCCGTATCTAACCATTTTTTATATTTTGGTACTTCTTTATCCCACTGCTTGTTATGATAATCATTTTAAGCAGCTAATTAGCTAATTTACAGTTATATGAGATATTTCTTTTTGGTTTTTATTGCCTTACTTCTACTCAACTCATGTGGCACGCAACGCCAGGCTGCATATAGTCTTGGTGGCCTCTCGCCATCGAGGGTTGCCATGGATTCGTTGGTTATTTCGGATGCCAGCACCGATGTCTATATTTCCACATTCAGAGATAGCGTGACTGCCAAAATGAGCAAGGTGATAGGCTATGCCGATGTGCCGCTAACCCTCAGCGTGCCCGAGAGCCCGTTATCCAATTTTGTGGCCGACCTTATGCTGTCGGAGGCTGTTATCATTGCTCAAAATCAAGGACTTACAGTGCCTGTGCTTGCCATAGTGAATATTAAAGGACTCCGCACGCAGCTTCCGCAAGGTAACCTCACGGTGGGTAATATATATCAACTTATGCCTTTCGAAAATGAGATGGTTATGGTGGAACTTTCAGGTAATGAGGTGCTTGATCTCTATAAGCACATGGTTACCATGGGAGGTGACGGTATTGGTGGTGGCTCATTCAAAATTAAAGATGGTAAAGTTATTGATGCCATGGTAGGTGGTGAACCTGTTGATGCAAATAGAACATATTGTATCGCCACGTCCGACTATCTTGCCAATGCAGGTGATAAATATTATGTGTTTAGTAAATCGAAACAGGTAATTCTTGGTATTACTCTTCGCGATATAATTATGAATCACGTAATTAAGCTTACCGAACAGGGTAAAACCATCAATTCATCAACCGATAAACGTATCAGCTATGTCAATTAATCGACGATTATTTATAAAACGTGCCGGACTTGCAGGTGCTCTTGTGGCAACGGGTGTGCCATCGTGGGCCGCAAGAGGTAAAGGCTCAAGGAAGGATAGATTTACAATTAATATTGTTCATACCAATGATGTTCATAGCCAGATAGATCCATTCCCGGCCAATAGCACCCGCTTTCCGGGGCAGGGCGGTTTCTCGCGACGATTGGCATATACCCAAAAGGTGCGTAACATCGATTCGCAGACTTTGGTGTTTGATAGCGGTGACTTTTTTCAGGGAACGCCATATTTTAATTTTTATAAAGGAAAACTTGAGATTGAACTTATGAACCGCATTGGAGTTGATGTGGTAACCATTGGTAATCATGAGTTTGATAATGGTTTGGATATGCTGGCAAACCGTATCAAGGAGGCTAAATTTACCTTTGTAAATGCCAACTATAAATTTAACCATGCCGAATTGGATAAACTTGTTAAGCCATACACAATTTTAGAGCGTTACGGCATCAGGATAGGAGTTTTTGGACTTGGCGTGCAGCTCGACGGATTGGTAAATCTTGTGCAGCGTGGCAAAACTGAGTATAGCGAGCCGGTGGAAGTTGCAAATCGTATTTCCAAGCATTTGAAACTCAATGAGAAGTGCGACCTTGTTGTGGCTCTTACACATATTGGTTACACTATGGGTAATAATCAGGATGACAAAGCTTTAGCTACCAATTCGGAGTATATTGACCTTATATTGGGTGGCCATACTCATACCTTTCTTGAGAAACCAGATGTAATCACCAATAGGGTAGGGCGCAAGGTGTGGGTTAATCAAACCGGAGCTAGCGGTGTGTATATTGGTCACCTTAAGTTGGATATGGTGCGCGGTGGTGATGGTGAAGCCCAACTCGTGGCCTGTCAATGCAGTAATGTGGCTATGAAGGCGTAAGTATAAAATAAAAACAGGTCTAAAGATATGGTATTCATTGCTTTAGATCTGTTTATGTTTTGAATTTGTCTCTTAGTCGATGGGCACCTGCCTTTTGAAACTCTCTTCAAGCGAGATGATTGTCTCTGTGGATGCAATTCCTGGAATGGACTGCAACTTATCGTGAAGTATGCGCTTCAAGTGCTCATTGCTCTGAGCGTATATCTTTATAAAGATAGCATACGACCCTGTAGTGTAGTGACACTCAACTATTTGAGGTATCTGTTCCAGTGCTTTAACCACCTTGTCGAATAGATTTGCTTTCTTCAGATATATGCCCATAAACGCACATGTATGGTAACCCACCATCGATGGGTTGATAATAAATTCGGAGCCTTTAATTACCCCTAAGTTGATTAATCTTTGTACCCTCTGGTGAATTGCGGCACCCGAAACTTTACATTCGCGAGCCACTTCAAGGAAGGGAATACGTGCATTTTGGCGTATGAGAGACAGTATTTTTTTGTCTAAGCTATCAATTTGTGAATTGGTTTCCATACTAATTCATGTTTGTGTGTTAAATGAATTACAGTCTGATTTGTTTTTAATCATATTTTCACAAAACTAATAGTAAAAACCCAATTCTCCAATAGATTTCGTTATATTATTTTATCAATATTTTCCAATTGCTTACACTTTTGTGTCGCATGTTGATTTTATAACCTACTGAATGTACGTTTGTTAGGTAAAGTTATAATTTGGAAGTGTCTGTTTTATGTTGAAAATTATTATTCATTCAGATTTTTTCCTATATACTTGAAGTCATCTCCCGTAGGATTTTGGAATACTCGAAGTTCAAAATCTGGAATTATTGCCAGCACATGGTCGAATATATCCGACTGCACATTTTCATAAATCACCCATCTAGGGTTATTCACGAATGCGTATATCTCAACGGGAATACCTGCATCGGTTGGTTGTAGCTGGCGCACCATAAGCGATGTGCTCTGGTTTATCATAGGGTGGTTGCGCAGGTATGTCTCCAGATATTTTCGAAGTACCCCAATATTGGTAAGGCGTCGTCCGTTTACCGATGATGATAAATCCCACTCCATGCTTTTGTTGAATTCCTCTATCTCCTTGGTACGTTGGTTGATATACTCTTCTAGCAGTTTTATTTTTCTGAAACGCTCAATCATTTCGGGAGTGCAAAATTTTACACTCTTCATATCTATATTGATTGACCGTTTGATGCGTCGTGCACCTGCCTCGCTCATCCCTTTCCAGTTGGTAAAGCTCTTACTTATAAGCTCATAAGGTGGTATGGTGCTTATGGTTTTGTTCCAGTTCTGTACTTTTACGGCATAAAGTGTTATCTCAATCACTTCACCGTCGGCATTGTGGGATGGCATCTCTATCCAATCGCCAATTTTCACCATGTCGTTGGCCGACAGCTGAATAGATGCCGTAATGCCAAGTATTGTATCTTTAAAAATCAATAATAAAACTGCTGCTATAGCTCCCAGACTTCCGAATACTGCCAACAGACTGACATTGAATACGATGGCTACAAGTATGAGGAATGCCACGAAATATACAATGATATGTGCCATCTGAACATACCCTTTTATAGGTCGGTTTTGTGAGTAGCCAAGATGGTTGTACATATCGTGCACCGAGTTGATGAGTGACCCAAGTGAGCGTGCAAAAACTATTATAATATAAATTTTTGCTATGTTTTGTACGTATGGTATCACTCCTGGAAACATCTTGAAAATAACCGGTGCAAGAAGTAGTATGATGAATGCCGGCACCAGGTGGGCAAGCCTTCTGAATAGTTTGTTATCTATCAGGTAATCATCGAAACTGGTTTTTGTCTTTTTTATGATGTGCTCAATGGCTCTTACTACTACTTCGCGGGTAATTAATTTTGCTATCCATGCAACCAGAACCAAAAACAGTACCGAAATAACGCCACAAAGCCATTCTGACATTGTTTCTGATAATCCGAAAATTGTAAGCTCGTTAATTATTTTATTTTGTATCTCTTCGATTAATGAAAGTGTGGTTGATGTCATGTTTTTGTGTATCTTGTGTTAAACTTTAGCAATTATAACTATGCGATTTTTATCTGTCAATATTTTAATCCTACTATTTTGTGGAGCCGCATTAGCACAGCCCTCTAAGATACTCAATAAAAAACAATCCTTAAGGATAGATTTGAAAATTTTACCCAATAATGGTGCTGTAAATTACGAAATTTCATCAATTTCGAAGCTATCTGTAGGCGGAACAGGTATTTTTAATGGCTTAAATCCTACTCATGGGCAGTTTAGATTTTCGTTGTATTCATTTAAGGATAATGTACTTATCTATCAGGATGGCTTCTCGTCACTGTTCGAGGAGTGGGAATCATCCGAATATGACGGTAAGAGTGATATGCCTTTTGAACACTCACTAACCATGCCGCTTCCCATGGTTGATGTTAAGTTTGTGCTTGAACGACGTAATTCATTGGGAGATTTTGAAGTTGTTCATAATCAAGAGATTATTATTTCAGAATTAAAGAAAAACAGTACCGGATTAAAGGGTGATATTCTGAAAATTGTTAAGAATGGTGATGCACATAAAAAGGTGGATGTGGCAATTGTGGGCGATGGTTATACTTTGCAGGAGCGTTCTAAGTTTGAGGCTGATGCACGCCGATTTGCCAACTACTTCTTAACTACCGAGCCTTTTGCATCTCATGCTTCCTATTTTAATATTTCGTCGGTTTTTATACCTTCGCAAGAGAGTGGTTGTATTGTTCCGGTTAAAGGGCTGCATCCCAGTACGTTGCTGGGCTCGTCATTCAGTACTTTTGGAAGTGATAGATATCTCGAGACGTTCAATGCCTTTACGCTTGCCGATTGCCTTTTTGGTGTGGCGCACGATTTGGTGGTGGTGCTGGTGAATGTGGAAAAATATGGCGGTGGCGGGGTGTTCAACTATTTTGCCATCGGGTCGGCCGGAAATTCACAATCAATGGCGGTGATGTTGCATGAGATAGGGCACTCCTTTGCCGGACTTGCTGATGAGTATTACGACTCGGAGGTTGCATACTCCGATTTTCACTCAAAGGATATTGAGCCGTGGGAATCGAACATAACTACTTTGGTCGATTTTGCCTCAAAATGGGAATCTCGGATGGGAGAGGAGGGCGTAGAACTGGTGGAAGGTGGCGGATATGCTGCTAAAGGGATATACCGTTCAAGTGAAAACTGCATGATGAAAGAGCTTAGATATCCGTTCTGTAAGGTGTGTCAACGTGTTATTATTGAGCGTATTAAGCTTTGTGCGGGTGAAAAATGATTAATGATATCAATTAAGAAAACTCAAATATTTATTTATGAATTATATAGCTAACCCCAATCGTTACGTCGATATGAAATATAACCGCTGTGGGCGTAGCGGACTTCTACTACCTGCAATTTCGCTGGGTATGTGGCACAATTTCGGTTCGGTGGATGATTACCAGAATAGTAAATCGATTCTCTATCGTGCTTTTGATAGTGGTGTGACTCATTTCGACCTTGCAAATAACTATGGTCCGGAACCCGGCACTGCTGAAATAACTCTTGGCAAGGTGCTGAAGGAGGGATTGGCGCCACATCGCGATGAGCTTATTATCTCTACTAAAGCAGGGTATTATATGTGGGCGGGACCGTATGGTGAGTGGGGTTCGCGTAAAAACCTGATTAGCAGCCTCAACCAGAGCCTGAAAAGGATGGGTATAGAGTATGTGGATATATTTTATTCCCACCGTCCCGATCCCAGCACACCGCTTGAGGAGACTATGGGTGCGCTGGCTCATGCTGTGCGGCAAGGTAAGGCGCTCTATGTGGGTATATCCAACTATCCTGCTGAGCTCACTCAAAAAGCGGTGGCGATACTGCGTGATTTGGGCACTCCTTGTGTTATTCATCAGCCAAAATACAGCATGTTTGTGCGTAATGTTGAGGATGGCCTGCTTGATGTGCTTGAAGAAGATGGAGTTGGCTGTATTGCCTTTTCGCCATTGGCACAAGGGCTTCTCACCGATAGATATATAAAAGGCATACCTGCCGATTCGAGGATGCAACGTGGGCATTTTCTTAAACCTGAGCATCTTACAGATGAAAAACTTATTGCTATAATAAGTCTTAATCAGCATGCTCAACGTCGTGGGCAGTCGCTGGCACAGATGGCTTTAGCATGGGTGCTTCGTAAAAAAGCAATGACTTCAGTGCTTATTGGCGCCTCATCGGTTAAGCAACTTGATGATAATCTGCATTCACTTCAAAATCTGCATTTTAGCGATGATGAGTTGAAGATGATAGATGATGTTTTATCTGCCACGGTTTAATAGTGAAGTGGAGGTTTGTGGGGCGTGGGTCGTTATTCGT
>CAZWOA010000020.1:0-4419 GCA_964635545.1 uncultured Marinilabiliaceae bacterium | reverse complement strand
TTTTCCTCTTTACACCATATATATCGCTTTGCCGCTTTGGGGTAGTACCTCGCCAATAATTTTTGCATTTGGGTAGTGCTGCTGTAGTTGCGTCAGGGCTTCATCGGCTTTGTGGGCATCAACACCCATCAGCAGCCCGCCAGAGGTTTGTGCGTCGCATGATAGGAGTAGTAACTCGGTGGTGCATCCTCCTGTTACCAGGATGTCATTTTCAACATAACTGCGGTTTCTGAAGGCAGCTCCTGGAATACATCCCTGCTCAAGAACATCAATTGCCGTAGGTATTGCAGGTATGGAGGCTGTGTCGATGCGCACACTCACGCCGCTTGCCTGTGCCATTTTTAATGTGTGCCCCAGAAGTCCGAAGCCAGTGATGTCGGTTGCGCCTGTAACACCCTGATTTATCATTACATCGGCTCCTTTATCGTTGAGCTGTTTCATCTGGTCGAGGGTGAAACGGTAGGCGCCTTCATCGGCAAGTTTCAATTTGTGGGCAGCAATTATTACGCCCGAGCCTATTGCTTTGGTTAGAATCAACTTCTGACCGGGTTTCAAACCGCTGTTGGTAATAAGCCTGTCAGGGTGAATAGTGCCCACCACTGCCAGTCCGTATTTAGGCGGATTATCATCAATGGTATGACCGCCCATTGTAAATGCGCCCGACTCATTTATTTTATCCTGACCGCCGAGCAGTATATCGCGCAGCACTTCGGACGGTATGGTAGCCGATGGAAACATGGTGAGGTTGAGAGCCAGCAGTGGCTTGCCGCCCATTGCATACACATCGCTAAGGCTGTTGGCGGCGGCTATCTGTCCAAATTCATAGGCATCACTGCACACAGGTGGGAAAAAATCGGTAGTAACGATAAGAGCGGTGTCGTCATTAAGTTTATAAACGCCCGCATCATCGTGAGTATCAATATCAACAAGTATATTTTCGTTTTTTATCAAAGGGATGCTGCCAAGTAGGTCGGCCAGTTTCCCGGGAGGCATCTTAGCAGAGCAACCGCCATATTCTACGGTTGAGAGAAGGTCGAAATTATTGCTCATAAACAGTGAATTCAAAGTTGTTATCACTCAGTATATCAGTTAGTTTAACTGCCCACGAATCTTCCACGCGCAGGCACATGCCGCACTGGCCCGAAATCTTTTCAGGAACAGGAATTACGGTCGTCTCTATACCATTGATACGGCATAGGGCATCGGCCCGCATCACTTCGCGAACAGTTCTAAACAGTATTATCATAATAGAATTAAGAGGCTGTAAAGTTAACTCTTTTGTGGGTTATGTCAGCAGTTTTTCTGGTATGTTAGTCAGCAATAACTTTTATGGCATCCGCCAGAAACAGTAAATCGTCAATGGTGTGGTATGCCGATATAGCAATGCGTGCGGTACCATTGGGGAAAGTGCCCAACGTGCGGTGTGCCAGCGGTGCACAATGTAAGCCCTGCCTAACTTCAATGCCGAATTTCTGATAGAGCAAAAAAGCAATTTCTGATGGTTGATGCTTCCGGAGGGTAAACGAAATTACCCGTCCTTGGTACTCATTGTTGTTGGCTTTCAGTATCTTAATGCCGTTGATGCTTTGGAGTGAGTCAATCCATCCAAACCATTCATCATCAGTAATTTGCCACTGCGGATGATTGGCAAGTGCGGCATCTAAACCGGCCAATCCCACCATGTTGGGCGTGCCGGCCTCCAGATGGTCGGGCATATCTGCAGGCATATCGTAACTCTCGGAGTTACTGCCTGTTCCGCCATGTATCAACGGAGTTGTGAGCGATGCATTACGGATATAAACGCCGCCAGTTCCGGTGGGGCCGTAAAGACCTTTATGACCGGTGAATGCTATTGCCGCAGCTCCCCATTTATCGCCCTCAACGGGTATGTAACCGGCCGATTGGGTGGCGTCAACCATCACCGGAACATCACCTGCCCATTGGCAAAGCTCTGATACAGGCTGTATTACTCCATTCACATTACTTTGATGAACGCAACATATCAACTTTACATTATTGCCGGGTTTGGCAGTTAGTGCTTCTAAGTCTATACGTCCATCCGAAGTGAAAGGCAATATCTCTGTTTTGATAACTCCTTGCTGCTCAAGATGATGTAGGGGTCGCATCACTGCATTATGTTCCATGGGAGACATCAAAACCGTACCGCCACTTAGGTTCATTCCTTTAATTACTGTATTGATTCCCGAGGTAGCATTGGTCGAGAAAGCTATGTTGGCTACATCGGCAACACCAAGCAGGGCTGCAACCCTATCACGACAGCTCTCCACAATGCCGGTGGCCTCATACACACGGCCATAGGCTGCCCGTCCGTAGGTCCCTCCGCAGCCGTTAATATAGGCGGCCATGGTATCGGCAACCTGAGGTGGCTTTGGGAATGTGGTGCTGGCATTATCGAAATAGGGATTCATTAGTGGGTGTTAAATATTTGTTAATCAAGGATATATCACATGTCCTGCTTCGGCAGTGAACTTAGTAATCTGATACATGTTGCTAATTGTTCCGGCAGCTATTTCCTCTTTTATTCCGAAGAAATCAACACAAGTGCCACACACGATTATTTTCACACCCAACGCCTCTAGGTTAACCAGTGATGCACCACTGTCTGTTCCCTTCAACGCCAGCTTAACACCTGCATTATAGAGGATTATGTGGGTGGGAAGCTTGTCGGCATCCTTAAGCGAATTGATAAATGCTCGAATAAGAATGCTGCCCAGATTATCGTCGCCCTGCCCCATCTTGTCCGATTTCACAACCACCACATAACCTTTGTCTGTAGAGCAGTACGACTCGGCCTCGGGCATTGCAGCATGTGGCTCGGGCACTGTTATGGTGATGTGAAACTCACTATCTTTCACCTCTTTAAGCGGGTTGGCACCCAAATCGGTGAGGTATTGCATCAGGTTTTGGCATGATGTGTCGTTGTCGCTCATTATCAGCATCTTGTCGCCTGTTGAGGCTTCTTTGATGGCGCTTTTGACCATTATTAGCGGAACAGGGCATACGTGTCCTCGTGTATCAATTATTTTCATTGTCAATTTTTTTGGTTTTCCATTAGTGATATTAGCAACTGTGCGTTCTGTGCCGGATTGTCGGTTGTTACCTCGAAGCTTATATGCTCTCCAATACGTTGGTTTAGAGTGTGCGAATAGCTTTTATCGTAATATTGAAGCGCTATCTCGGCTGCATCGCGGTAGTTGTCGTTTAGCAGAAAAGTTATTGCTTGTTCGGTACGCAGTCCGCCCAATCGTTTTTTGATTTTCAGAAATGATTCTATGAGCTTAATTGGCTCAAAAGCAGCATATTCGGCCACCAGCCTATCCAGCCGAGGTGCCAGTGGCATATCTATCTCCACCACGGTTGCTGATTCGAGGTGTGGGAATAGGTGCTGCGGAATGAAATTGCTTCCAATGGTGCGGCTCTCACCCTCAACCCACACCCTGCGCGACGGGTCGAAGCTAAGCATCACTTCGTGTATGTCGTTCTCAAACTGCTCGTTGGTGGGCTGTGGCTCTTGTCCTAAAGCTCCGAATGCCGATCCTTTATGGTGTGCAAGTCCCTCGAGGTCGAGCACCTGTTCGCCCAGGGCTGCGAGTTCCTTAAGTATCGATGTTTTTCCACATCCTGTGGGGCCGCCCAATACTGTGAAATTCCATTTGTACGATGTTAGAATGTCCTCAAAATCAGCTCTGTAGGCCTTGTAGCCTCCTGTTAGCAGAAAGCATTTAAGACCTGCTGTTTCCATTAGCCATGCCATACTTGCACTTCGCATACCGCCACGCCAGCAGTGGATAAATAGAGGTTTTCGACCTGCCAATATCTTTGCCTGCTTCACAAATCCTGCCATTTTAGGACCCACATATTCGAGTCCCTTCTCAATTGCCTCCTCTTTGCTGTGCTGTTTGTAGATGGTGCCAACTACTGCACGCTCTTCATTGCTGAAAAGGGGTATGTTGATTGCGCCTGGTATATGTCCGCTTTCAAATTCGGCAGGTGTGCGCACATCTACTATTAACCCATTGGTACTCAATGATAAAAACTCTGATGGCAGTAGTTGTTGAGGCATAATTTTATTTTCTGTTGATATCTACAAAGATAAATATTGCTGATTTTATGGGCAATATAAAAGTGATAAAAACCGAAATAGGGACAATTGTTAATAGGTGAAATCCCAAAAGATATTTGTTTCCAGCTGTTCTTATCCCGTTTTGGCGGAATTACGCAGATAGCGCATTTTTTTACCATTATATCGCCGCCCTGCGGCTTTTATATTCTTACATGCCTGATTTTATGCTACCATTATATCGCTGCTTCGCAGCTTTTTTTCCCATTTCTCACCCCTTAATCTCGATAGCTGTTCCGCGCCCCAGCGCATAAAACCATCCTTTTAACTCTTTAACT
>CAZWOA010000019.1:38529-42420 GCA_964635545.1 uncultured Marinilabiliaceae bacterium | reverse complement strand
TTTCAGTAACTTTGCGCGAATTTTGCAACAGATATGAGACAATTAAAGATAACAAAATCGATTACTAACCGCGAAAGCGCCTCTTTAGATAAATATCTTCAAGAGATAGGTAGGGAAGAGCTTATTTCGGTGGAGGAAGAGGTAGAACTGGCGCAGCGTATCAAAAAAGGCGACCAGTATGCCCTTGAGAAGCTGACTAGAGCCAACTTGCGTTTTGTGGTGTCGGTAGCCAAACAATATCAGAATCAGGGTCTTAGCTTGCCCGACCTTATTAATGAGGGTAACCTGGGGCTTATAAAAGCAGCCGAGAAATTTGATGAAACGCGTGGTTTCAAATTTATCTCCTATGCAGTATGGTGGATTCGTCAATCAATACTTCAGGCTCTTGCCGAGCAGTCAAGGATTGTGCGTCTGCCACTTAACCAAGTGGGGTCGCTCAATAAAATAAATAAAGCCTACTCAAAATTTGAGCAGGAGAATGAGCGCAAACCATCGCCCGAAGAGCTTGCCGACCAGCTAGATATACCAGCTGATAAGGTAGCAGATACCATGCGTGTTTCAGGTCGTCATATCTCTGTTGATGCACCATTTGTAGAGGGTGAAGATAACAGTCTGCTCGATGTGCTGGTTAATAGTGACTCGCCCAATGCCGACCGTGCCCTTATTAACGAGTCGTTATCACGCGAAATAGAGCGTTCATTGGCTACTCTTACCGAGCGTGAGAGTGATATAATAAAACTTTTCTTCGGAATTGGTTGCCAGGAGATGACCCTCGAGGAGATTGGTGAAAGATTCGGATTGACCCGCGAACGGGTGCGCCAGATTAAGGAGAAGGCCATTCGCAGGTTGAGACACACTTCCAGAAGTAAATTACTGAAAAGCTATCTTGGGTAATTCAGTGAAGAAAAAGATATTACAATCCCGGCTGATATTTATTGGTCGGGATTTTTAATTCTGATATTTTATGGTCAAAATTTAATGATTCTGATGATTCACTGCTGATAATTTACTATTTTTCGAAAAATTAAACCTCAAATGGCTATCACAACTCGAATGAAACCCAAACGACCTGGGAAAATTGGGATTATTATATTGGTAATCATTGGACTGCTCATTGTTGTGGGTGGTTTTATTGGACACAAAGGTTATCGGTGGTTCATGTCGCCTAACCTGCTCACTTCCAGTACCGATGAAGAGTATCTCTATATTCCCACCGGCTCCGATTTTGATGATGTGGTGCAACTGCTCACATTTAGAGAGTGGCTCGATAATAGCGACTCGTTTGTGAAGGTGGCTCAATTGATGGGGTTTGATAAGTCGGTGAAGGCTGGTCGTTTTAAGTTAAAACCGGGCATGAGCAACTACGAACTTGTGGTGCTTCTTAGAAGCGGTGCGCAATCGGCGGTTAATGTTACATTCCATAATGTGCGTAATCCTTATCAACTTGCCGGTGTGGTGGCCCGTAAAATTGAGGCTGATTCAGTAAGTATTGTTAAAGTTATTGAAAATGACTCACTTATAGCTTCACTTGGATATAACCGTAATACCCTGATGGCACTTTTCATACCCGATACTTATCAGTTTTTTTGGAATACATCTGCCAATCAGTGGCTTACAAGGATGCACACCGAATATGGTAAATTCTGGAACAAACAACGATTGCAAAAGGCTGATTCCTTGGGACTTACTCTTATTGATGTGTCAACCCTGGCATCAATTGTAGATGAAGAGACAGTGAAGCGTGATGAGAAACCTTTAGTTGCAGGTCTTTACCTTAACCGCCTGCGCATTGGCATGCCGCTTCAGGCCGATCCAACAATTAAGTTCGCTTTGGGCGACTTTGCCATCCGAAGAATATTGAAAAAAGACTTGGAGATTGATTCGCCCTATAACACATACAAGAATGCAGGACTTCCCCCCGGGCCGATTCGTATTCCCTCCATCGATGGAATTGATGCGGTGCTTAATGCTAAAGACCACAACTATCTGTATATGTGTGCCAAAGATGATTTCTCCGGTTATCATAACTTTGCGGTAACATTTAAGCAACATCAGCAAAATGCGGTTAATTATCAACGTGCTTTACGTGCTGCCCGTGTTTTTAGATAAAATCTTTGGAAGTGCCATGTTGAATGTTGTATATTTAAGAATTGTTTTGATAGGCAGAATATATCTGTCGGTATAATGATTGTTACTCGTGCTATGAAAATTGTAAATGACAATGGAAATATAATAGAACTCTCAGAGATACTGATAAGGCAGAGCGAAAACGTAATATTGCGCGATGTTAACCTTACAGTGAAGTCCGGCGAGTTTCTATATCTTATAGGTAAAGTGGGCAGTGGTAAATCGAGCCTAATGAAGACCATGTATTGCGAACTGCCTATTAATGAGGGTAAAGCATATGTGGCCGGATATGACCTTAACTCTATCAAACGGAAGCAGATACCTTTTTTGAGACGTAATATGGGCATCATATTTCAGGATTTCCAGCTTTTGCAGGATCGCTCTGTCTATGATAATCTCTATTTTGTTCTTAAAGCCACCGATTGGCGTATTCGTAAGGAGATGGATAAGCGTATTCGAGAAGTGTTGGATATGGTTGATATGGAACGAAAGGGATATAAGATGCCTCATCAGCTTTCGGGCGGTGAGCAGCAGCGTATTGCAATCGCAAGGTCGCTTCTTAATTATCCTGAATTGATATTGGCAGATGAACCTACCGGTAATCTTGACCCTGAAACATCGGACGATCTTATGAGACTGTTGCATAGGATAAGTAAAGAGGGCAAAACGGTTGTGATGGCTACCCATAACTATAATCTGATAAGAAAATTTCCTGGGCGAACCATAAAGTGCGAAGGTACCCGCGTAATAGAGTCGCAACCGGAAATTATCGATTTTGATATGTTACAGTAATTAGTTTTTGATATTAGCTATACTATGGATAGTAAATGGCATGCACTATATACTCGGTCTCGTGCAGAAAAAAAGGTGAAAGAGGAGCTATTGGTGCGTGGTTATGAGGTCTATTTGCCCCTTAAGCGCGAATTGCGCCAATGGAGCGATCGCAAAAAAATGGTGGAGGTGCCACTCATAAACTCATATATATTTGTGCGATTTGTTGAAAATGAGCGTAAAGCCATATACGAGGTTAACGGTGTTGTGGGATTTGTGAATGATATGGGTAAGCCAGCTGTTATCTCAGAAAGGGAGATGGAAAATATGCGTCGTGCCGTTGATAGTAAGGCTGATTTTGAAGTGAAACAAGGGGTGTTGCATGTTGGTGAGGCTGTGCGCATAACCAGTGGTCCTCTAGCAGGTGTTGAGGGACATATATCGGAAATAAAAGGAGACAGGAAACTGCATATTACCATTTCTGAAATTGGTTATACATTGATAATTGATATTCGTAACGATAATTATGAGAAAATTGTTTAGGCTTTCCAATTTTATATAAAATTTGTTGGAGCTGCATAATCAAAAATATTGATGAATATGCACTTTTGTCTGTTTTTATCGTAACAATATTGAATAAATTGCGTAAGAGAAGCAGTTTGTGGTGGCATTTATAAAGTAAAATGTTATTTTTGTCCCATTAATCAAAAAATATTGGCTGTTTACAATAATTTTTATCTGACAATTTTTTAATTGTTTTAAAATTTGTCATTTTTACAATCGTAATAACTTAATAATAGATCTGATGTCATATAAGCGGCATATCCTCATAATTACTGTTATACTACTAATAATAACTAACGCTACAGAAGCACAGCGTAGGCGAGCGCCTCGTTTATGGGAGGGTTTTAAGGTAATCCCTAAGGCTGGTGTTAACATATTTTATGGTGACTTGGTTGACGAGTCTCGCACCAATTATAGTGTTGGAGTTGC
>CAZWOA010000019.1:27925-38429 GCA_964635545.1 uncultured Marinilabiliaceae bacterium | reverse complement strand
GAAACAGGAATGAAGGTTGCACCGCTTGTGTCAGGTGGTTTGGGATTATCTGTAAGAATAAATTCTGAATTTAGTATTGTTGGTGAATTTACAGGATATAAACCTTTTACCGACCTTATGGATGGTCATAAAGAGTGGGATGATCATCATGGAGTTACCTATCAAACTGATGATGGTGATTTCTATTATACCGGAACTGTCGGGGTTTCATATCTTATTAAGGATAACAGATGGCGAAATCACCCCAAATATAATCGTAAGGCTTACCAGAAAGCAAGAAGAGAATCTAGTTCTATCTTCAAGAAAAGATCTGCAAGTAAGTATAAGAGAAAATGATAATATGAAAGCTGCCTTGTGCAGCTTTTTTTATCCATTTCTGTTTGTGGCTTTAGTTTCGTAATTTTGATAATATATCCTTCGCATAAATATGGAATTTCAGATTATATCAGAGTTTAATCCTACAGGTGATCAACCTCTGGCGATTGAGGAACTTGCCAAAGGTGTTGAGGATGGTGCCAAGCATCAGACTCTGCTGGGGGTTACAGGCTCTGGAAAAACTTTTACTATTGCCAATGTAATTGAGAAGGTGCAGCGGCCAACTCTGGTGCTGAGCCATAATAAAACCTTGGCAGCACAGCTTTATGGTGAATTTAAAGCCTTTTTCCCCAATAATGCGGTGGAGTATTTTGTGTCGTACTACGACTATTACCAACCCGAGGCTTATCTGCCTGTAACTGACACCTATATTGAGAAGGATTTATCTATAAATGATGAGATTGAGAAACTGAGATTAAGCACTACCACGGCGCTTCTATCCGGGCGCAGGGATGTTATAGTTGTGTCGTCGGTGTCGTGCCTCTATGGAATTGGTAATCCTGATGATTTTCACTCGGGCATAATAATCCTTGAGCGCGGAATGATGATTAGCCGTAATGAGTTCCTTCGAAGATTGGTCGATTCTTTATATTCACGAAATGAGATAGCTTTCGAGAGAGGACATTTTAGGGTTAAGGGCGATACGGTTGAGATTTATCTTGCCTATGCCGACCATGCCTGCCGAATAATCTTCTGGGGTGATGAGATTGAGGATATAGAACTGTTTAATCCTATTAATGGTTCGCTTATTGAGACTAAGGAGCGACTGCCTATCTATCCTGCAAATATCTTCATTACTTCAAAAGAGCGTACTCAGGAGGCGATTCGGGAGATTCAGAATGATTTGGTGAAGCAGATAGCCTTCTTCAAGGAGAGCGGTCGATTTATTGAGGCTAAGCGCATTGAAGACCGGGTTAACTACGACCTTGAGATGATTCGAGAATTGGGATATTGCCAGGGAATTGAGAACTACTCACGATATTTTGACGGTCGTGCCGAGGGTACAAAGCCCTTCTGCCTGTTGGACTATTTTCCCAAGGATTACCTCGTTGTTATTGATGAGAGCCATGTTACCATACCTCAGATACGTGCCATGTATGGTGGTGACGCATCACGAAAAGCATCTCTGGTGGAGTATGGTTTCCGACTGCCTGCTGCCAAGGATAACCGCCCATTGAAGTTTGAGGAGTTTGAACTGATGGCAAATCAGACTATATATGTGAGTGCCACCCCCGCCGATTACGAGTTGCAGAAATCGGATGGTGTGTTTGTGGAGCAGGTTGTGCGCCCCACAGGCCTGCTTGACCCGATTATTGATGTGCGCCCCAGCCTTAACCAGATTGATGACCTGATAGCAGAGATACATAAACGTATTGCGGTGGGAGAGAGGGTGTTGGTGACAACTCTTACCAAGCGTATGGCCGAGGAACTTAGTAAGTATCTGCTTAAAATAGATATCAGTTGCGAATATATTCACTCTGATGTTGATACTCTTGACAGGGTGCGCATTATGGAGAATCTTCGTAAGGGCGTGTTTGATGTGCTTGTGGGTGTAAACCTACTGCGTGAAGGGCTCGATTTACCTGAAGTGTCGTTGGTTGCCATTCTTGATGCGGACAAGGAAGGTTTTCTTCGTTCGGAACGTGCATTAACGCAAACGGCCGGGCGTGCGGCGCGTAACCTTAACGGAATGGTGATTATGTATGCCGATAAGATTACTGACTCAATGCAGGGCACAATCGACTCCACCAATCATAGGCGGATGAAGCAAATGGCTTATAATGAGCAGCATGGATTGGTGCCAAAAGCGATTAATAAGCAGATGACCAATATATTGCCTACAGCCGAAAAGAATGCTTACGTGGAGCCTGAACATGTAACTGTGGCTGCCGACCCCGTGGTGAAATATATGAATGCTGATGCACTTAATAAATCCATTGAGAATAATCGTAAGTTGATGCGCAAAGCTGCCAAAGAGCTTGATTTTATCACTGCAGCCCAATATCGGGATGAGATTGCACGCTTGGAGGAGTTATTGAACCAAAAGACTAAGAAGTAGCCTATTACCTCCTGCTTCAGCTGGAGGGAATAACTAATTGCGAGTGAGTTGGCTTTAGCCGAAACTACGACTTTAAAACTTAACCGATAACTTTAGGTTGAACCGCCTTGATGTTAGATAGTTAGGCACTGCATATTGCTTATTCTCCACGTCGGTAACCCAGAAATAGGAGAAGGTGTTGCTGAAATTAAATAGATTGAATATCTCCAGGCCAATCCACGCATCTTTAATGAGGTTATTACCTTTCCCTACATTAAAAAGCTCCTTTAAATCCTTGGAGAATCCCATATCAACCCTTCTATAGGCAGGCATGCGGTTCACTGCCATGTAACGCTCAGAGTTAGGTGGTCCGAAAGGAAGCCCTGTGCCGTACATCATGCTGAGATTTACCCGTAATAAGGGATTATTGGGTAGGTAATCCTGAAAAAATAGCGAAAAGTTTACTCTCTGATCCGATGGTCGTGGTATGTAACCGGGATATATTGTTTTTATGTTGCCGTCTTTATCGGTTATGGTATATGAGTCATTTTCAATATCTTCCTCGCTTTTCATAAATGATATGGCAGCCCATGACTCAATGCCTGGTACAAATTCACCGTTTAATTTCAGGTCTAATCCCGTGGCATATCCTTTGGCATTGTTTTCTCCGCTGTATCGGATCCGTACATTATCTATTTGATAGGGTATAAGCTGCGTGAGATGTTTATAGTATGCCTCGGCAGTAAATTTAAACTGTTGGTCGCCCATAGCGAAGTAATGGTCGTGACCAAGAAGTATCTGAATCGATTTTTGTGATTTTATAGATTTGTTAAGCTCACCTGCCGAATTGCGCGTTTCGCGGTAAAATGGTGATTGATAGTATATTCCAGTGGCCAAACGGTAGCGTAAATGTGGCTTTTCATCAGGAGTGTAACTGATGTTTGCACGCGGACTAACTATCAGCTCATCGTTAAAATCCCAATAAGAGGCTCTTATTCCGTAACTTAAGCTGAGGTTGCCGCCCGATATTTGCAGCAGTACATCATCTTTTATATATCCCGATATACGGTTTGATTCAGTTTTTAAGTCCGTTCTGTAGCGATAGGATAGCTGCAGACCGTCACTATTGCCCGGTACAGAGTAACCTGCCGAATCGCGCATCTCCCATTCATTAATGTAATCAATAAATTTCTCACGCTGATATTTAACTTCCCACCTCAGTGTATGATTATCGAAAAAATGATTACCCATAACCTCCTGGTGTGTAATTACTCCAAGAAGTTCATTACGAGCATGTTGCAGGTAGCCTCCAATGCCAATGTTGTCAATCTCACCACCTATGCCTTCATTGCCGGTATTATCGCCTCCCAATACCTGCTGAAGCCAATATTCGCCCAGTATGTCGTAGTTCTCCTCTTCGAATGAGCGGTAAGTTCCTGCCGAAATGCGGTAAAGATTCTTTGATGACGGCATATAATTCACCGATCCGGTAACAAGTCCCGTCTTGTAGCGGTCATCCTCTTCCCCTTCGAAATAGATTTTTAATTTTTTTACTTCGGATACCGTTCCAAATGAAGTTTCTCTATTACGGGGTTCAAACTGATATCTGTTGTTAGCATAATATCCCAATATATCGAACGTGAACTTGGGTGACGCACTAAAGGTGATATATGATTGTACATCGGTGAATGACGGTTTATAATCGCCTTTTGTATCTAACGAGCCCAGAAGATATTGATTGGTTTTATACCTTACTCCGGTCACATGAGTTAGTTTTCCCTTGATTGCACTGCCTTCCAAATGCGCCGATGCGCCAAGCAGACTGGCTGAAGCACTGCCCGCCGTTGATTTTGGCTTTTTGTATTTCACGTCAAGCACAGATGACATACGGTCGCCATAGGAGACATCAAAACCGCCTGCCGAAAAATCTACCGACTCCACCAAATCGGGGTTAACAAAGCTTAAGCCTTCTTGCTCGCCCGAGCGAATTAGAAAAGGACGATATATTTCGGTGTTATTTACATAAATCATATTTTCATCGAAGTTCCCGCCACGCACCCGGTATTGTGAGCTAAGTTCATTGCTCGATGAAACCCCTATTTGCGTCTTTAACAGCGATTCAATGCCGCCTGAAGCATCCACGGCCAGAAGTGCCCTTGTGGCATCCAATTTTTGAAATGATGAATGTGTTTTGCTGCCAGTAACTTCCACATTGTCAAGCATTTTGTCGGTGGCATTCAATGTGATGGCTATATTGGTGCAATCGGCCGGTTTAGTAAGTTTTAATGTGTTTGTGTTGTAACCAATCATCGAAACAGACAATTCAATAGGTAGCTTCACCGGGCATTCCAATGAAAATTTCCCTTTCATATCGGTTGTTGTGCCGTAATAGGTTCCGGTGACAGCAATGTTTACTCCTTCCAACGCACGTTTATTCTCATCGAATACGTTACCCGATAAAGATAGTGTTTGCGACCAAATGACTGATGAAAGTATTGATAATATGGTAGTTATGATTATACGCATTACTTAGTATTATTGATTTATAGTGATGTTTTATGATGATTATAAATCATTTTTGTATTATCTGTTTTCAAAATTAATCTTTAATTGCTCAAACTCATTCTCCCAGGTTAACTCTTGTGCTGCAACTTGCATATTATCACGCCATTGCATAATGAGTTCCGGTTTGGATATTATGTTTTTTATAACATCTGCAAGATACTCAGGCTCAAGATTATCAACGCATAAACCTACATTATATTTTCGAACAATGGCAGCCATTTCAGGAAAATCCATAGCAATAAAAGGCAATCCGGCCTGAATAAAGTCGAACAGTCGATTGGGAAGCGAGTAATAGTAGTTCAGACCCATGTTTTCCAATAACACCAACCCGATGTGTGCATTAGCCATATAGTGAGGGAGTTGGTCGAATGGTTTTTTACCTTCAAATTTCACCCTGTGGTCTAATTTGAGCTCTTTTGCCAGTTTTTTTACATCTTCTGTAATATCGCCATCGCCCACTATAACAAGTTGACATTGTGGTAGATGAGTCATTGCTTTAATCATAGGCTCAATGCCCCGTCCCAGGTTTATCGCTCCTTGATAAAGGATTGTGAACGGAGTTGCATTAATATCTGCATGGGTAATTTCATTAATTCGTTTTTCTAGCGGTATGTTTCTGATTACCAGAAAGTTGAGTCCGTATTTGTCTTTGTAAATATCAGCAATAGATTGGCATACGGTTATACCTGTGGTTATACCTGGAACAAAGAGTTTTTCAATGGTTTGCCATATGTATTTAATTGCAGGTCTGTTCTTTAGCTCCGGTATCTCGGGATAATACTCATGGCTGTCAAATATAACCGTTTTTCGGCGGATTGCTGCCGCTAATCTACAGGCTGGCAGTGTGTCAAGGTCGGCCGAGTATATTATATCAACCTTTGCAAATAGGAGATGCAGAAGCAGGCGGATATTCATTTCAGCATAAAATAGTGAACCGGTGGAGAATAGTAATCTCATCAGTTTTATGCCGTCTCTTGCTTTTGTGATGTGTGATTTGCGCTGTCGTCCAAGTCTTGTAACTTTAAATCCTCTATTTGTAAGTGATACAGAGGCTTTGTAGAGGCGGTAATCAGCATCAAAATCACTGGTACTGCATATTATAATACGTTTTGCGAGAGACATCAGAAATAATCGATAAATTTTACAGAACGAAAATAGTGTAAAAGATGGTTTTATCAAAGAATGTTAAAGTTATTGCTCTATAAACTTTATTGCGTTAATTTTGTTTTTTATTTGGTGTGGAGATATATTTCTTATGTCTCCAAGAATAGGGAATCCGGTGTAAATCCGGAGCTGTACCCGCAGCTGTAATCCTCCAAAATACGGCACCTCTACGTCACTGTTCGCAATGAATGGGAAGACTTGCCGGAAAGGAGTAAGCCAGAAGACCTGCCAACAACACCTTATTGTACGCTTCGGGGGAAAGGCGCAAATAGGCTTTTATAACATTTATTTCTGTATTATTTAGCCTTCTTTGATTTTTGCCTCTTTTTGTTTAACCGGCTTTATGCCAAAGATTTATATTAAAATGAAAAAGAGAATTTTCAGTCTGCTGTCAGCAGCAGTAATCGCATTGATGAGTTTCAACTCATGCTCGGATGATGATTCAAACAAGTCCGTTCCATTGAATTATCGGATGATTATCGTTAATGAAGGTAATTATGGCGCAGGGACAGCTGATATTTCTGTAATTGGTCGAGATAATGAAATAACAAACAAAGTATTTGAATCGGTTAACAATCGTCCGCTTGGCGATGTAGGTCAATCGGCTACGCTTATCAACGAAAAACTGTATGTTACTCTAAATAATTCTGCCAAGATAGAGGTTATGGATGCCCGTACTTTTGTGCAGGAAGCTACTATCCTTGATGAAAATAAAAGTAAAAAACCACAGTATGTTATTCCGATTAGTAATACAGAGGCGCTTGTTTCCGATCTTGGATGGACTATGAATATTATCAATACCAATACTTACGAATGGGTTTCTGAAGTAGAGGTAAAAGGTAGCTCTAGCCATATGTTTAAATTAGGCGGAAAAGTTCTTATCAATGCAAGTAAAGTTTTCGTTTTCGATATAGCAACTAAAAAGATTGAGAAAGAGATTGATATTGTGCCAGTTGGAACTGCTAAAATAGTTAAAGACAATCAGGGATACGTTTGGGTGCTTACTCAAGAGGCTCTCGTTCAACTTGATGGTACTACGTTTGATGTTAAAAAGGAAATTTCTTTTGATAATGTAGATTATGAAATTAATAAGTATGCTAGTCGCTTGGATATATCAAATGATGGAAAAAACCTTTACTTTAATGCCGGTGGTAAAGGTGGTTGGGTTGCAAACTCAATGTATAAAGTGGAAACGACTGCTACTGAGGCTCCTGCTGAATCAATTTCAGGCATTGAAGATGAGGTAATTACTCTTTATAATTTTGCAGTCTCACCCGAAGGAACACTTACTGTTTGTGATGTTTTAGATTACAAACAGTCGGGAAAGGTGTTTGAGTTTGATACTGAAGGAGAACTTATAAATGAGTGGACTGCCGGTATTATTCCCCAGTATATTTTCTTTGCTGATAAAAACTAATCTTAATAAACTCTGTCCTGAATAAGTAAAGCTTTTCAGGACAGTTTTTTCTTACTTATTTCTAATTCTATGCGTTCCCTTCTTTTTTTGTTCGCTCTTTTGATTATTTCATCTGTAACTTTTGCCCAATCGATTACCGATACCACTTTTGTGATTGAGAATGTTACAGTTACAGGTAAACGCCAACATGAAAACCGCATAGTAGGTTCTAAGATGAGTGCCATTGCGCCCATTGTTATTAAGCAGAATCAAACCCGTAATATGGCTGAGTTGCTTACCGATCATTCTCTGGTGCATATCAAAAGCATGGGACAGGGAGGGCTTTCCACATCGTCGTTTCGCGGAACGGGTGCTAACCATACTCAGGTTAACTGGAATGGTATCAACATAAACTCGGCAATGATGGGCAATTTCGATTTTTCGCAGTTTCCTGCTTTTTTTACCGATCAGGTGAGTCTTAGCCATGGAAGTAGTGATAGTCGCAGCGGCTCGGGTGCGCTTGGGGGCAGCATCAACCTTAATAACCGCTTGTCGGCTGCTGATAGTGCCGGAATTACTGCGTTTATTGAGGGAGCATCATTCAATACCTGGTCGGCGGCGGCATCGGCAATCTACGGTAAGGATAAAGCGAGGATGCGAACCCGTGTTTTCGGGCAGATGAGTGATAATGACTTCCGATATTTTAATAAAGTTCTGAAAAAGGATCCGTTTGAAGAGCGTCGTGAAGGTTCCGAATATCAGCAGGCCGGTATTATGCAGGAGTATTATCGCAAAAATGATAATAATTCTACGTTATCATCCACTCTTTGGCTTAACTATTATAGCCGCGGTTTACCACAGCCCACAATGGTCAATCGAACCAAAACTGAGGATGAGAATATGGGTAATATGAGGTTTTATACCGGTTGGCGGCACGAGCGGGAGTCGCATACTTTAAGTATTAAAGGTGCCTGGCTAACTGATTACTACTTCTATTCCAATAAGTTCACTCAATATGATATGGGTAATGTAATTTCTGAAAACTGGTCGAATGCAGCTATCCTAAATGGTGGATATGAGCGTATGCTCTTCGATAATATCAATATGGATGCCATTGTTAACTACCGTTTTGATGTTGTGAATGCCGAAAATTACACCAGTAGTCATGTTAGCCGTCATACTGTTTCAGCACAGGCAAAAGTTGAGTGGCAAGCTTCTGATTTTATGAGACTTAGAGTGCAGGGGATGGCCGAGCAGAATGATGATATTTTGATGCCCACTTTCTCGGCAGGTGTTGATTATCAGGTTGTTCCTTCATTGTTAACTATGTTGGCTAATGTTGCTCGTAACTATCACTACCCAACGCTAAATGACCTCTATTGGTCGAAACTGGGTAATCCTGATTTGCGCCCTGAAAAAGGTATGTCCTATGATGCTACGGCAAGACTCAATATTGCCGGAGGGATTGTTAGTTACCGCACCGAAATTACAGGCTACCTAATGAATGTAACTGATTGGATTATTTGGCTTCGTAACGCTGGTGGCGGTTATTCCGATTGGTCGCCATCGAATCTTAACAAGGTGCGCTCGAAAGGTGTGGAGGTTATGACTGAAACATCATTGAATACCGGTAAAATACGTCACCGTATTAATGCCAATTATGGCTATTCGTCCGCCGTTAACCGCACCAAACTGTTTGAAGGTGATAGAAGTTATAACAAACAAATTCCTTATGTTCCGCTTCACAAAGCAAATATCAGATATTATATTGATTATGGCAGATTGGGCGTAAGTTATGGTGCGGCATTTACCGGATTGCGCTATATCACAACCGATCATAGTTACAGTACCACCCAATATACTGTTCATGATATTGAGGCTAGATATAAAGTGAATAATTATCTGCTTTTGCGAGGGCGCATAAATAATCTTTTTGATACATACTATGAATCAACCCAGTATTTTCCCATGCCGCTACGCAGTTTTGCCTTGTCGGTTGAGGTGAAGTTGTAGGTTATTATTGGGTTTTAGCGTTTTCTTTTGATTCTTCAATGCTATACATGATTTATATCATTGCTTTATAATGGGTAAAATCCATTAAGATTTCTTAATTTTAGATTAGTTAACTAATCTAATTTTTTGGAGATGAAAACAGGCAAATTAACTACACAAGAGTACATAGATCGTGAAGCACGCTATGGTGCTCACAATTACCATCCACTACCGGTTGTTCTTGAACGTGGCGAAGGTGTATTTGTTTGGGATACAGAAGGTAAGCGATATTTTGATTTTCTTTCGGCCTATTCAGCTGTTAACCAGGGGCATTGCCATCCTGCTATTGTGAAGGCATTAACCGAGCAGGCACAGAAGCTAACTCTCACATCCCGTGCGTTTTACAATGATATTCTTGGTGAGTATGAGCAATATGTAACCGATTATTTCGGATACGATAAAGTGCTGCCCATGAATACCGGTGCCGAAGGTGATGAAACTGCTCTTAAGCTTTGCCGTAAATGGGCCTACGAGAAAAAGGGTATTCCCGAAAATGAAGCAAAAATTATTGTGTGCGAAGGGAATTTCCACGGTCGCACGATAACTATAATATCTATGAGTACCGATCCCGATTCATATAAGGGTTTTGGACCATACACTCCGGGTTTTGTTACTATTCCGTATAATGATATTCCTGCTCTCGAAAAGGCTCTTCAGGATCGAAATGTTGCAGGATTTTTATTGGAGCCAATTCAGGGTGAAGCAGGTGTTTTTGTTCCCGATGACGGTTACTTAAAAAGAGCTTACGATCTATGTAAGGCTAATAATGTGCTGTTTATTGCTGATGAGGTGCAAACCGGAATAGCGCGCACAGGTAAGTTGCTTGCTTGCGATCATGAAGGAGTGCGCCCTGATATTCTTATTCTCGGTAAAGCTATTTCGGGAGGTGTGTTTCCTGTTTCTGCCGTTCTTGC
>CAZWOA010000019.1:26682-27825 GCA_964635545.1 uncultured Marinilabiliaceae bacterium | reverse complement strand
GTAATGGTTGTTATTTTAATGGTCATTACATTAATTGTTTTGTATGTTATTATGCTGTTTTGTGTGCTTCTTTGTTCGTTTCTAAATTATTGTATTTCAACTATTTCACTGGGTGCATGCCTGTTGGTAGGTAGTATGTTATACCGGTCATTCAGGTGACTAAATGCGTTCATAGCTACTGCTACTGTGTTGTTATCGGCGCTTATATGCGATAGAAATATGGTTTGCAACTCTCCGTTGGCACTCTCCTCAATTAGCTTTACCGCCTGCGAATTGGAAAGGTGCCCTTTATCGGATGCAACCCTGTCTTTCAGATATTGTGGATAGGGCCCTTGCTCAAGCATTTTATCGTCGTAGTTACTCTCAAGAAACAGTGCGTTGCAAAGAGCAATATGGTTTTTCACATTATCGCATGCAGCACCTATGTCAGTCATCACCCCAATGCTTTTCCCACCCACTTCAATCCTGAAACTGCATGGGTCGGCAGCGTCATGGCTCTTTGCAAAGCAGTGCACGTTAAACTCACCAATTTTAACTACTTCACCCGGCGTAAATAACTTCAGTTTGTGTGGCAGGTAATCCTTACGGCTGCGTTGCATTGTGGGGCTGGTTATGTAACCCGGAATCTCCTGGCGGTCGCATATAACCCTGAAACCCCTAATATGGTCGGAGTGCTCGTGTGAGATGAATACAGCCTTTACTTTGCTCATGTTCAGCTTTTTCTCTTTCATCCGTATAAGAAGCTGACGACGGGTTATGCCCGCATCAATAAGTATGGCTTCATTATTGTATTCAATGTAATAAACATTACCGTTGCTGCCCGATGCCAGGGCACATATCTTAATCATCTTACTGTCTCTCTATTAAAAATCGGTCAATAACTGAGCCATTGGCATATTTAGCCAACAGCTCTATGGTTTTGTCGAGCGCATTATTGATATTTTCATGCTCGTCAAATCCTATTATTATCATCATAAATCTTTTTGTAGCTTCGGTAACCTGAGTTCTCACCGAGTCGCTGGTGGGTGTGCCAAATGCACCCTTTTCATCTCTGAATACCGGCAGTGACTCAATATTGAGTTTGCCACGCCCGATGCCCTCATAAGGCTCATCTGCCATGCCAATTCCCATCGATATTTCACC
>CAZWOA010000019.1:7127-26582 GCA_964635545.1 uncultured Marinilabiliaceae bacterium | reverse complement strand
GTTAGGTAATTTCTGAAGTAGAGGTTCACATATTTTTATCTGATTCATTATCATGCTTGTTTATTGCTTTTACAAAGTAACGAAAAATGCGGCAATGCATCAATAAACATTTAAGCATCGATTTTTGTTGATATTATTACAAGACTAAATCAAACAGTAATGAAAAATATCTATGTAATGCAGAATGTGCCCTCCGTAGGATTTGATAGACTGCTGAAAGGGTGGAATGTTAAATTTGCTTCGGATGACAAACTCACTGCCGATCAATTTGTTGATGAGATGCAGGGTGCCGATGTGGTTGTAACCGTTATTGGTTGTAAATTCACTGCGGATATGATGCGCCGGGTTCCTTCCCTTAAAATGGTTGCAAATTATGGTGCCGGCTATGATCATGTTGATATTGAGTATCTTAATAGTAATTCGATACTTCTTACCAATACTCCGGGTGCTGTTACAGAGCCTACTGCCGAACTTGCTATGGGATTGATGGTTGCCCTACAGCGTCAAATATCTCTTATGGATCGTAAATTGCGCTTGCCGGGTGGCGTAAAATGGGGAATAATGCAAAATCTTAGCCACACTCTTTATGGTAAAACCCTCGGAATTGTGGGGATGGGCAAGATTGGTAAGGCAATAGCCCGGCGTGCACTTGCATTTGGAATGAAGGTGGTGTATCACAACAGGCGCAGGCTTGAGGTAGAGGATGAGCAACTCTATTCGGCAACTTATATGGGTTTTGACAATCTGCTTGCCGAGTCGGACGTGGTTTCGCTTTCAACGCCTTTAACAGCTGCAACCCGCCACCTGATTGGGCGTAGAGAACTTGAGACTATGAAGCCTGATGCAATCCTTATAAATACTGCCCGCGGTCCTGTGGTTGATGAGCTGGCATTGGTTGAGGCGTTGAATAACAATGTGATAGCCGGCGCCGGATTGGATGTGTTTGAAAATGAGCCTATTATTACTGCGGAGTTGCTCGAGATGGATAATGTGGTGCTGATGCCACATCTGGGTACAGGAACTCTCGAGGCACGCGACGACATGTCGATAGCGGTAGCCAATAATATCCGGTCGGCCTTTGATGGCGAATTACCTCCCGATATTGTGAATGATGCTGTGTTTGAGGCTTTTAAAAAGCGCTTGAAGTTGTAATTATATATTCGGAATATTAATGTTGGAGAAGCTGCAACCGGTGTTAAATCTGGTTGAGCATCTCTATCCATTTTTTGCTGAATGAAACTGTGTCGGAGTATAGCTCGTCGCACCCACAGTTGAGCAGTACTTCATCTTTTAGCACTCCGGTATTTAGTGCTATGGTGTATATGCCGGCTGCTTTTGCAGATTCAATGCCCATGGGTGCATTCTCTATCACCACGCAATCCTCTTTTGCTTCACCACTTCTTGAGTGGGCAATCAGGTATGGCTCCGGATGAGGCTTGCCATGCTTTACATCGTTTCCGCTAATAATCCATTGCGGCTCCATTCCAAAGTCATCGTGCAGTTTATCCAACAGTAGCGGTTGTTGTGAGCCGGTCACTACAAATACTTTTATACCTTTAATGCGCAGTGTGTTAATCAGTTCCTGCATTCCTTCCATTATCCCGGCCTTGGGTTGAAGTGCCATCAGTCGCGATTTTTCGTCATACACGGTTTTGCACTCATCAAAGGTTGCTTCCCTTCCAAGTTGTTGATTGTAAATAAGTTTAATGGTGCTGTATCCTGTGCGCCCTTCATTCAAGTAAGCCTCTTCAGGGCGGAATGTTATTCCCGATTTCTTAAAACTCTCAACCCATGTAAATTCATGATTCTTCATCGAGTCGTAAAGAACTCCATCCATATCGAAAAATACTGCCTTAGGTAACTTTGTCACTTTATCTCCTTTTTTAGTAATTTGTAAAATAGCCTTTAGCTTTTAGCTTCCAGCCGTTAGCCAATAGCCTTTAGCTACTAGCTTATAGCCAATAGCTGTTAGTCTTTAGCTTCCAGCCATTAACCATTAACCATTAATCATTAATCACTAGCCTTTATAGTTTCTATCTTCCATCTTCCACCATCTATCCTCTACTTTTCCCCTCTTCCTCTCACTCACAAGTCCCGATCGTTTCAGTAGTGGTTCAATGGATGGTTCTGCGCCTTTGAAGTTTTTATAAAGCGTCATGGGATGTGCCGAACCTCCTTTTTCAAGAATCTCTTTTCTGAAAGCAGTGGCTGTTTTTTTATCGAATATTCCGTTTTGCTTGAATGATTCAAAAGCGTCAGCATCAAGTACTTCTGCCCATTTGTAGCCATAGTAACCTGCTGCATATCCACCGTCGAATATATGACTGAAAGCTGTGCTCATGCAACTTCCATAAACTTTGGGGAATAGCTCGGTGGCACTCATTGCCTTCTCTTCAAATTGAGTCACATCAACATCCGTAGGTTCTGTAAGCGAGTGCCATGCCATGTCGTTTAGTCCGAAGCTAAGCTGGCGAACGGTGGCATATCCGCTTTGAAAAAGGTCGGCCTCCACCAGTTTGTCTATCAGGTCATCAGGAATAACTTCCCCGGTTTGATAGTGAGTGCCTATTTGTCGTAACCACTCCTTTTCGGTAGCCCAATTTTCCATTATTTGCGATGGCAGCTCCACGAAATCGCGATAAACGCTTGTGCCGCTCTGACTTTCGAAGGTAACCCTGCTAAGCATTCCGTGAAGTGCATGGCCAAATTCGTGCAATAGGGTTTTCACCTCATTGAAGGTGAGCAACGATGGAGTGTTTTCACCTGCGGGCGTGAAGTTGCACACAATGCTTATGTGCGGCCTGATGTCATTGCCATTGTCGATATGCTGGTCGCGGAATGATGTCATCCATGCACCTCCCTGTTTCTCATTGCGCGGAAAATAATCCATGTATAGCAGTGCGAGGAATGAATTATCTGCATCGAACACTTCAAATGCTTTAACATCAGGGTGATAAGTGTCGATAGTGCTGTTCTGAATAAAGGTGAGTCCGTAGAGTTTATTGGCAAGAGCAAAAACTCCTTCTTCCACTTTTCCCAGTTTGAAATAGGGTTTTGTCATCTCATCATTAACACTATATCGCTCAGTTTTAAGTATTTCGCTATAGTATGCAAAATCCCATCTCTCCATTGTTGAAATGCCGTCTTTGGCTGCCAGTTTTGCAGCATCTTCCACATCATTAAGTGCGTATGGGAGTGAGGCATCGAGCAACTGGTTTAGAAATACCATAACCTTCTCTTTGCTGCCGGCCATTCGCTCTTCAAGTACATAATCGGCATGCGAATCATATCCCAGCAGTTTTGCTTTCTCAATCCTCAATGATGTTATGCGTTTTATAAGTTCCTTATTATCATGCTTATTGCCTCTGTTTGCCCTCTGCGAATATGCTGTAAACATGGTTTTACGGAGGTCGCGATTTTTAATATATTTCATAAATGGCATGTACGACGGGAAATGCAGTGTAAATAGCCATCCTTCCATATTTTCGTTACGTGCCCGTGCTGCTGCCGCTTCGAGTGCATTGGCCGGAAGTCCGTCAAGCTGCTGCTTATCGGTTATGTGAAGTTTGAAATCATTGGTTTCTGCCAGCACATTTTCACCAAATTGAAGTGTTAATGTTGATAGTTCTTCAGTGATGGTGCGATATTTTGCTGCATCAGCCTCATTAAGAAGTGCACCACGGCGAACGAATGATTTGTAGATGTCATCAAGCAGTTTTGCCTCTTCGTTATTGAGGGTTAGGTTGTTACGGATTGCGTAAACTTGTTTCACCTTCTCAAATAGTTCATGATTCATCCAGATGTCGTTGGAGTATCGTGTGAGTTCAGGTGAAATATCCCTTGCTATGGTCTGTATCTCTTCATTGGTGTGGGCATGGTTGAGGTTGAAAAGTACAGAAGATACCACCGAAAGGTTTGCTCCGGTTTTCTCCAGTGCTGCAATGGTGTTTTCAAAAGTGGGCGCCTGCTTGCTTGTGATGATGCTATTAAGTTCTTCACGTCCATCTTGAAGTGCTTGCTCAAATGCGGGCATATAATGTTTGGTCTCTATCTTGCTGAATGGTATAGAGTTATGTGGTGTGTTGAATGGTGCTAAAAATGGATTTTGCATTTTGTTGTTGTAATTTGGTTTGTAAAATGTTATCTGGCTACTCTAAACAGCCTTCTTATATAAGCATTAAACAGCTTGGAGCCGTTTGTTGTTCGATAAAAATAGTTCATATACTCTTTTGAAGGGAATAGTTCTCTAAAAATAAGAGTTGTTTTGTTAGATATCCCCGGCGTGTTAAGTATGTTTTGGATAACCATTTTCTTGTGGTTTGCCGATATTTTTGGTGATTCAGTAAGCATTTCTGCAGTAATATTCTCTGATGCAAGCTTGGTCGATTTCTGTAATGAATCTATTGCTTCACTATCCATTAGGCTCATTGCCAGCGATATAACTCTGTCTATTTCCGGTTTTGCCTTGCTGTTTATTGCAATCATTTTTTCATATAGCTCATTTGCTTTATTTGCTGATTTTGAAAACAGTAGTGCAATATCCACAAACCAGCTGAGTCGGCATCCTCCCATCCTTATGTTATGAGCCAGGTGAGTGGTTAAGTGATATGCCATCAGATAATCAGGTAGCTTATAATGTTGCTTATCTTTATATGTAAATGGCACGCTCACATCTGTTAAGTCTGTCTTAATATTTAGCTTATTACCAACATGATACAGTCGTTGGTGTAACTCAATTAGTCTGCCTTTATAGGTTATAGACCTCACGTGTGCATGCGCTTGCTCATGTAGTGATGAAAGTGGTGGCGCATTTTGCACTGCTCCATTAGCCAATAAAATATCCCTTGCTTCGAATACGTTTTTTGTGGAAACTCCCAGGTCTATATCACCTATTGGACGAAGTGAAGTGCTTGGATATAAGCTCATTACCAGTGCAATACCCTTTAGTGCCACCGTTTGTATAGATTGTTTGCTAAGTAGTGCTTCAATCTCGTTATATAGCTTTATGTTCAACTCATTGCTCATTGTTGTGTGCAGCAGCGATATTTTATGCTTCTCGGCCAATGTGGCAAGTTGGGGTATATGTGAGTAGTATTTGGTAATCTGGTTATATACCCATGGCGCAACACCCTGTCGTTGTGCCTCTTCTGCAATTTCTTCGGGTGATAAAGTGCTTAACTTATCTGCAAAATTGATATCTGTTTTATCAACTCGGGATAAATTGATTAATATATATATTATTTTGCTGTGTTTATCTGTTTGATACATAAGTAGATATTGTAATCAACTGATGTAAAGGTACTAATTTGAAAGGAGGGAATAAAACACTTATGGGTTAAATATTGTAATTATCTTTTTCGGTTTTTTGTACTCTCAAAATAATAAAAATAAAAAAAAGGGTTACAAACCGTTGTCTGTCCCCCTTTTCTAACCTAACCCAAATCTATGAAAAAAAGATTTAATACAAATATAGAATATTTTTTAATAGATGTCAACGGTTGCATCTATTTTCTGAAACTTTTTTCTCAAATATTCAAAATTGCACTCTATAGTGTCGAATATGTGTGATGAACTGATGTATTATTGCGAATATAAAAGTCACTCCCTATTACCCATTACATTAATCTCCATTTCCAGATTGATGCCGAATTTTTCACTCACCGAATTCTGAATGTCGTTGGCAAGTTGAAGTACTTCACTACCTGTGGCATTTCCGTAGTTAACCAGTACAAGTGCCTGCTTTTCATGTACTCCTGCATCACCTCGCCTATAACCTTTCCACCCGGCTTGTTCGATTAGCCATCCTGCTGGTACTTTTGTTGTTTCATTATCAATAGGATACAGGGCTATATTTTCATATTTTTCTTTTAGTGATTGCGCAATGTTATTTTCAACCTCCGGATTCTTAAAGAAGCTGCCTCCATTTCCTATAATTGCCGGGTCGGGCAGTTTTGATGTGCGTATATTGATTACTGCCTGCCGTATATTGCTTAATGTGGCGCCCCCCAGGGTTTCAACCTCGTTGCTCATATGGCCGTAGGATAATATGGGCTTTGGGTTTTTTGAGAGTTTATATTCCACATGCGTTATTATGCACTTCCCTTTGTATTGTTGCTTGAAAATGCTGTTGCGATATCCGAAGTTACAATCTTCTTTGCCAAATGTGAATTGATTGCCATTTTCGATAAATATTCCGTGTACTTGTTCTATGCAGTCGCCTGCCTCAACACCATAAGCACCAATGTTTTGCACCGGTGAAGCACCCACGTGACCTGGTATAAGTGATAGATTTTCGACTCCCCAAAGATTGTTGTTAACGCAATATGCCACAAAATCATCCCAAACAACACCTGCACCCACCTTAGCCGTAGTGTGAAGTTCATTATCATCAATAATTTCGATTCCCGTTATCTGCGGATGGATGATAGGATTTTTTATATCAGAAATAAAAAGCATGTTGCTGCCACCTCCCAAAACCATGACATTGCTATGGTTGACGTGTATAAGTGTCTCTTTTATATCATCTATTGAGTTGCAAATATATAGCTCTGCCGCCATAGCCGGTATGCCGAAAGTATTGAGTGATTTTAGTGAATAATTTTTATGTGGTTGCATATTATTTAGTTTATGTGTGCAAATATAACTTTATGCAGGTGGCATAAAAAGTAAAGGTGCTATTATTAAGTCAATATATTTTATATTTGCATGTTTTGGCGTCGGATATTTAGCCTTATATTTAAAATATGGGTCGATTATTTGCGCCTTTTTATAATGGAAACCTGTTAAACGATAGATAATGAAAAACTTAATACAGTTTTTTGAAGAAAGTGTAACTCAGCATGGTGATAGGCCTTTTTTATGGGAGAAGGGTAGTGCGATTTTTGAATCATTGAATTACCGCGAAACTTTAGATAGGGTAGAGGCACTTGCAGCAGGATTGCTGACTGAGGGGTTGCAGCAAGGTGATAGAGTTGCACTGCTATCAGAAGGGAGATCGAATTGGCTTATAAGTGAGCTGGCTGTGTTGTATTGTGGTGCTATAAATGTGCCTTTGTCAACTAAATTAGAGGCTGATAATGACTTGACCTTCAGGTTGAATCACTCAGAGAGCCGATTTGTTATTGTATCATCGTCACAACTGTATAAAATAAGGCTGGTTAAACCATCTCTTAAGTTTTTAGAGAAAGTTTTTGTAATCGGGAATGGCGATGTTGAGCTTCTAGAAGGAGAATCTTTTTTGGCAGAGCTTTTTAAAAAGGGTGAGAAATTTCTTGCTGATGACCGTGCATTATTGGATGAGCGCAAGGCAGCTATTACGGGCGATACCATTGCTAATATCACCTATACATCGGGCACAACCGCCGACCCTAAGGGTATAATGCTTTCGCACCGTAACTATACTGCAAATGTGGAGCAGGCATTTAGTTATATTGATATTCCGATGCATTATATAACTCTTGCAGTTTTGCCATGGGATCATGCTTTTGCCCACACTGCGTGCCTCTATGCTTTTATGCATAAGGGGGCAGGAGTGGCATCGGTGCAGCCGGGTAAAACACAGATGGAGTCGCTTAAGAATTTTAGCACTAATATGCTTGAAATTCAGCCTCATGTGTTGATGAGTGTGCCGGCTATTGCTAAGAACTTCAAGAAAAAAATAGAGAACGGCATCGAAGCTAAGGGCAAATTTACATGGTGGCTCTTCCGCAATGCCATGAAATATGCAATTTGGTATAACGGCCTTGGAAATGATAAAGGTAAGGGGGTTAGGAAGTTAACCAAACCTCTCTATGGTTTATTTAATAGTATTCTTTTCAGTAAGATAAAGGCAAATTTTGGTGGACGGCTTCAGTTCTTCATTGGTGGTGGAGCGCTTCTGGATCTCGATTTGCAGAAATTCTTTTATGCTATCGGAGTGCCTATGTATCAAGGTTATGGCCTTAGCGAAGCTTCGCCAATAATTTCGGCAAATACGCCCAATCATCATAAGCTTGGTTCGTCGGGGCGCACGGTGGGCAATATGCTGCTGAAGATTTGCGATAACGACGGTAATGAACTGCCCATTGGCGAGAAGGGTGAGATTGTTATTAAAGGCGAGAATGTGATGAAGGGCTACTGGAAAAACCCTGAAGCCACCGAATCAACCATAAAGGACGGCTGGCTCTACACCGGCGATATGGGTAGCATGGATAATGAAGGGTATCTCTATGTGTGGGGGCGTTTCAAGAGTTTGCTCATCAGTGCCGATGGTGAGAAATATAGTCCTGAAGGAATTGAAGAGGCTATAACCGATTATTGCCAGTTTATAGAAAATATTGTACTGTATAATAATCAGAATCCATATACTGTTGGGTTGATAGTACCCTCGAGAGATAATATTCTTAGCTGGATGCGATCTAATAAGAAGAATATTGAGTCGGATCAGGATTTGGTTGAGATACTTGAGTTGATAAAGCAGGGCATCGGGTACTTCAAGAGCGGTGGCAAAGGTGAGAATCTATTCCCGCAACGATGGTTGCCAGCTGCTATGGGCATTGTGCCGGAGGCTTTTACCGAAGAGAATAAACTGATAAATACAACCATGAAAGTTGTGAGGAGCAAAGTGGAGGAGTATTTCAGTCAGGAGTTGGAATTCCTTTACACGCCCGAGGGTAAGGATATTGCCAATGCTAATAATGTAACCAATCTTCGGACTTTTCTTAGCAGGTAAAGATAGTTTCGTATGATAAGATGAAAAAACAACCCCGCTCATTATTGAACGGGGTTTGTTTTTATTTCGCCTTTAACTTCTTGGCCATCTCTTTGCCTAGTGCTACACACTCCTCATATTTATCTTTTTTGAGGCCATGCTTCATCTCTACCGAGGTGGTAAGGATTTCTATACCAGGCTTTTCAAATATTTCTTTCATGCGCTTAACGGCTGCTCCGGCCCAACTGAATGAGCCAAAAATACCTAACACACGGTTTGATATTCCAATATGGTTGAGGCGGCTAACCAGCATCTCCATATTAGGATGTAGCTCGTTGCTGTAGGTAGGACTACCCAATATAAGCCCCTTATATTTGAATATATCCGACAGGATGAATGATGGGTGTGTTTTACTCACATCATACAATCTTATGTTTTTGATGCCGTTTTCGGCCAGTGATCGTGCAATTACTTCTGCCATATCTTCGGTGTTGCCATACATAGATGCAAATGCAAGCACAACACCCTCTTCACCTTCGAGACGACTCCATTTATTATAACGGTTTATCATCTCTTCAATATGATCTCTATAAATGGGACCATGTGAAGGTGCAATGGTTTTAATATCGATAACGCTTAGTTTCTCCAGTGCTTTCTGGGTTGGATTGCCATATTTACCCACAATATTGGAGTAGTAGCGACGCATCTCATCGTTGTAGTGTGCTAAGTTCAGTTCATAATCGAATACTCCACCATCCAATGATCCGAAGCTGCCGAATGCGTCAGAGGAGAACAGTGTGCCTGTGGTGGTTTCAAATGTTACCATCGACTCGGGCCAATGTACCATTGGTACAAAGAAGAACTGCATCTCGTGTTTTCCCAAAGAAATTTTCTCTGCCTCTGCAATTTCGATTGTGTTTTTTGTAACTCCGAAGAACCCTTCCAACATAGGAAGCGTTTTTTTATTACCAAATATTTTTATGTCGGGATAGAGCTCGGTGAGTACCCTGATTGAGCCTGAGTGGTCGGGCTCCATATGGTTTACAATTAGATTGCTTATTGGTCGGTCGCCTATTACGGTTCTTATTTTAGAGAGCCATTTTTCCAAAAAAGTGGTATCAACAGTATCTATGATGGTTATGTGCTCATCGTCGATAAGGTAGGAGTTGTATGCCACACCATTGGGAAGTGGCCACATGTTCTCAAACAACGCCGTGCGACGGTCGTTCACACCTACATAATAAATCTGTTCCGATAGTTTTATAGGTTGATGCATCTCGATATTATTTTTAAAGTTTTAAACGACAAAATTAATCAATTTATAATCATTGACCATCTAAATTTATTAATAATGCAAATTTTCAATACCTTTTTGAAATTCATAAATTAACAAAAAATAAAAAAGGCAAGAGTCTCTAATTGTACTCCTGCCTTTAAGTAATGTTTACAACTTATTGTTAATCACCACTTTTGCTCCAGTGCCATTTTGTACATGTTATTGCCATAGCAGTCAACTGCCACTACCACCGGCAGGTCTTTTACTTCAAGTTTTCTGATGGCTTCGGTGCCAAGGTCATCAAAAGCAATTACTTCGGCACTCACAACGCACTTGGCCATTAGAGCGGCTGCACCGCCAATGGCTGCAAAATATATTCCGGTATGTTCTTTCATGGCATCTATAACGGATTGATTTCTTGAACCTTTGCCTATCATCACTTTCAATCCTTTGGAAATAAGGGTAGGGGAGTAGGCATCCATACGGCCACCTGTGGTGGGACCCACAGAGCCAATGGGCTTACCGGGCTTTGCTGGTGCCGGCCCGGCATAATAAACTGCTTGTCCGTTAAAGTCGAAGGGCATTGGTTCGCCTCTATCTATCATCTCTACAAGCTGCTTATGGGCAGCGTCACGTGCTGTGTATATGATGCCCGATATAAACACCATGTCGCCGGCCTTCAGGCTACGTATGGTTTCATCGTATATTGGGGTAGTTATTCTTATTCTTTCCATAATAGTGACAATTGATTATAATGAACCTTCGGCATGACGGGTTGCGTGGCAGCCTATGTTAACCGACACCGGTAACCCTGCAATATGGGTGGCATAGGTTGCCACATGCACTGCCAATGCGGTGGTTATACCTCCAAAACCGGCAGGCCCTATTCCCAGCGCATTGATTTTTTCAAGTAGCTCAGCCTCCAAAGCTGCCAATTCTGAATTAGGATTTGGCTCGTCGAGTGGTCGCAATAGTGCTTTTTTACTTAGATATGCAGCCTTCTCCATGGTTCCGCCCACACCCACGCCCACTATTATAGGCGGACAGGGGTTTCCTCCGGCTTCTTTGATGGTGTCGATAACAAACTGCTTAACACCCTCGATGCCCTGACTTGGGAGGAGCATTTTGAGAGCACTTTTGTTTTCGCTGCCAAAACCTTTGGGTGCAACGGTGATGTGGAAAGTCTCGTCGTCATTCACCATTTCGTAGTGAATAATTGCCGGGGTATTGTCCTTTGTGTTAATACGGTTAAACGGGTCGCCCACCACCGATTTTCTTAAAAAACCTTTCTCATATCCTTGGCGTACTCCTTGGTTTATAGCATCTTCAATAAAGCCGCCATCAATTTTTACGTTTTGCCCCATTGTTACGAACACAACCGTCATGCCGGTGTCCTGACACATGGGCGAAAACTCCTCGCGGGCGATACGGGCATTCTCAATGAGTGTAGAGAGAATCTCTTTTGCCAATGGCGACTTCTCCTTTTGCAGGCTGCTTTTAAATTTATTTTCAATGTCTTTTGAAAGCACATTGCAAGCCTGCATAGAAAGCCTTTCTACCAAGGCAACAATATCATCAAACTTAATCGTTTTCATTGCTTATTTTTCTTGTTAAGAAATATTTTGTGTTTCTATTGCGTAGGTTATCCACCTCACCATCCACAATACCTATCAGGCAGTGGGTATTGGTAGCCGGGTCGTGAATAAGCTCTTTTATCAGTACAAAATTCTCTATTTCTGAAGTGTTTTTAACATGGAACCTTGAACCTAAACATGGAATAATTGTATCACCTATTTTGATATGGTCTTCATCGTAGTATGATATGTCAAGGTTTAGAGCTATTCGTTCATGTATCAAATCCGAAAGGTACTCCATGTTGATATTAGGTTTTTTGTAAAACTTCACCACAAAACCGTTGCGTATATCAGAGAAGAAATATTCGTCGTAATCAATGTCGAATAATTCATGCAATATTGTCATAGTTACCTCTTCGGCCGAGTGTGCCATTTTTCTATACTTCAATGACTCGTGCACAATCTGGTAGATGCTTTCTGGTTCAGGGCCAAACAGGGTAGGACGAGTAATTATAATCTCTTCACCAATACCTATTACAACATCCGCATTTCTACCAAGGTGTGGGTAAATTATATTGAAATGCTCGATTACTACGCGTCGCTTTTTCGATAGTATAAGATTCACATAATCAACTATTTCATACATTTGGCTAAAAGCCATCTGAAACCGTATGTCGATATGAAATGTGGTGGCATCATCAACCTCGAGAAGTGAGTTTTTTACCTGCATAATTTTGCGTGGGTTAACAATATCATCATCATTAGATAGTTGCAGTCCGGGGAACATCCCTTTTATTAATGATGACTTCCCCGCACCGGCATCACCCACAATGCCAATAAGTTTATCTTCAAAAGTGATATGACGATGGGAAATTTGTTCGCCCAAAAACATCATTCTATCCTTGCTTCGGGGTGCAAAATATTGCGACGACACCATGTACTCCTGTATGAAATTGCGCATAGTAAATAATTGTTTAGAGGAACAAATATGGAACTTTTAAGCGTTACGACTAATGTCGCAACGCTTAAAAAATTATTTAGAGTTTTATTACAACTCAAATTCAACGCCCATCAGTGGGGCATGCTGCTGTGCGCCATATACATCGGCCTCGCCTAATGCACCCGATGATATGGGGCGCACGATGGTTATTTTAATCGCTTTGGCCGGGTCGAAGTGCACAAGGCTGATAATATCTGTAACCGGGATGTTATATAGTGGTGCAAACATCTCATTATTAAAGATTTTCGCCTCTTTTACTTTGTTATACATATCAAATTCTTTGAATATGATATCAAAAGTAAGCTCAAAAGGGCCTGAGTTTTTGCTCCTGATAACAGAGCTAACGTCTATTAATTTATATTTTGCCATGATTCTTTCTCTTTGTTAAAATTTAAAATACTCAATGGGGAATAGCGCTTTGGGGTCATCCACCTTCATTAAGTGATACACGTTAAACTCAAATACCTCGCCCATTTTAGCATCCGAAGGTGAGAAAGGAAAAGCCAAGTTACCCGCTGTCGCAATTCTGCCTTCATAGCCAAAATGCAGCATTGTGCTACGTGCAAAACCGCAAATGGTATTGGCTTGCTCCTGAGTTTGGGCAACTGCTTCAATAATAATCATCAGTTCGCTGGATGTTTCTTGTTCAATACCCTCAAACATACTCATAACCCCGTTTCTTCCATATATTTTGAAATCGAGGAAGAAATCTTTTATGCCGTAATTCTCAAAGTTATTCTCAACCCGCTCACGCACGCTTTGTGTGATGCTATCAATTTTTGATATCATGATTGGGTCTTTAACTCCTGCGCATGAGATGGTGCGGTAGCCCGATTTTTTCACGCCTTCCAGTTTGACGAAGTACTCCTCGGTAGGCACAAAACGGCTTCCGCTAACTCTTACACGCCTGTCGGTAACTTGCTCAAATTTAGCATCATGAAGGTTTATTGCGCCTCCTGGACCGGGTAGTATGTATGGATTGGTCTTTTCGTAAAGGGTGTGTGCCGCTACCGATAGGGTTGTACATTTACGATTGGGCGACAGTGGCTCCAACTCGAAATGATCTTCGCGCAGATAGCCGAACATGGCATCGCTACCGCTTCCGGGCAGTGCTGCAATAGCCGCGCACTCCAATATTTTACCCATGTGCAGTGCCAGTCCTTTGTCGAAACCCTGGTCTAATGCCAATGCTGCAAACACTGATGGGTCGTATGATCGTCCGGCTATAATTACCTGGGCACCATTGTTAAGTGCCTCAATAAAAGGCTCTTCACCCATTTGTGCTACTATGCGGGTTGATTCCTGAACGTCTGCTTCATCAATCTCTTTTACAGGGAAGAGGGGAGATATATTCCCTTTTCTAACCTGGTCTTTCACAAATTCTTTATCAAACTCCGATTGAATTACTGCCAATTTAAGCGATAATTTTCTCTCGTGTATAATCTCCTTAACAATATCTATTGTTAGTTCCACATGGGGACGGCCGCCGCTTCCACCGGCTGTTCCTACTATTAACGGAATACCAGCCTCAATGGCTGCCGGAATCATTATCTCTAAGTCCCGTTTTACCGAGTTCCTGTCGGTAAACGATGTACCTGCTCCAAGGTAATATGGTCCCGGGTCGGTTGATCCTGCATCTACTGCAATAACATGCGGTTTGCGTTTCATGCCTTCCACAAATGATTCCATAGGGAATCCATATCCTAATATGGCTGTGGGTGATAATACTCTTAACTCTTTCATGGTACTATTATGGGGTATGCCCCCGATTTTAAAATGTGATATTTAAAAGCGAGGGCAAGTTATTGTTTCATTTAATTCTATTTATAGGTTGTTTTTGAGGGCAAGTATTCGGCTCATTTCGTTGAATACCAACATATACCCTTCGTCAACTCCCATTCCCGGTTTTGCAAGCATTTGGGTTGGGTGTGTGGCCATTGCCACATGTGCGCAAACCTCGGCAGAGCGGTTGGTCTCGTTACAGGTTCCTCCCAGATAACTGTTGATGCCGTGCGTGTTGCAATACAGTACAGCCTCTATTGAGTTGTTAATGCCTCCCAAGTCAGGTGTCTTAATCTGAATCATGTGGCCGGCTTTGTGTTGTGTAAACTCCACGATATCTTCAAATGTGTTACACCACTCATCAGCAACTATTTCAGCCTTAATGCCTCGGTCGTCCATTATTTTACGTATGGCAGCCAATCCCTTAATCTGTTCATCTTTAGCACCCATATCTACAGGACCTTCTACTCTTAGGTGATAAGGTTTTGCTATCTCGGCCAACTCACCGATATATTTTGCAATCACCTCAAAATCATTATTGAAAACGATGCCTAATGTTCCATACACATCAATATGGATAACTGGGTTATAGCCTTCGTATGGTAGAAGTTTGCCGATTCTGTCTCTTAGCCAGCCGATATATTCTTTGATTTTCTCGCCATTATGGCCAACTTTCTCCTCCACATTATTAAATAGTGCGTGGGGCAACACATTGGCAGCTTTAATAATCATCTTGTCGGCATTGTTGTAACGGTCGTCGCCCGATTGGGTAAAGATGTTTACCATCTTATTGGCAATCGAAGTACCGTACTCATCTGCAATGACATGCGCCATCAGTTTGCCCTTGCTTTTTGCCACAGCATCAAGAAGAGCCTGGGTAACACCATATCTGATAGCGGTGTGGTAAATTTTTCCTGTTTCAGGATTAACGCCCTTATCTACAATAGCTGCCAACTCTTTAAAGGTAGTTATCTCTTTACCTTCCAATAGTGGTGCTATATGTTTTTGAATGATAGGAATAAAGTTCTCTGCAAGGAACAGCGGGTCTCTACCACCTGCTCCTGAATATTGCACTGCAGCACAATCACCATGGGCAATAGTGCCGTTTTCCAGTAAAAGCATTACAGATATTGATTCTCCAGCCTGTCTTACTGCTGTAAAACCATCTGTTTTAGGCTCTCCGTAATAGAAAGCCCCGTCGTGTTTTGCACCCTCTTTTATCGCTTTTTGATCATCGAAAAAGAAACCTGTTTTGCCGGGTGAACATATTACCTTTAGTATTTTCATATATGTTGAATTTTACTAATTGCTCATTGTTAATTGCTCATTGCTCATCGCTATTGTTAGGGTCGATGAAATTACATGGTTTCCTCGCTTCGCTCGGAATGACAGTGTGTTATAGTGGTGTCGGTCGGTTTGGTGTTGGTTGGCTGCAACGCAGCCAACCAACACCATTAAACCTAAGACAGTTGATTGTCATCTCGAACACAGTGAGAGATCTCATGTTCTTTTATCTTAAATGGCTTATCGAACATTGCTAATTGCATATTGCTCATTGCTCATTGCTACTTCGGTCTTCCAACCAAAAATCCGTGACCAATAGCATACACGTCATCAATCACCATTTGGAAACTCACCTGTCTTTTTTCGAATTTACCGCGTTCCTCCAGTTTCTGTCTGTGGAAATCGATTAAGTCGGGTGTAAATGGCAGGTTTCCATAGTCTAAGAAACGTACAGCTCCTGAGTTGTCGCGTGCAGGAAGTACTTTACCTGCATTGTAGCGGCTTGGTGCAAAAGGAATGTCGATTACACCGGCCTCAAATGCTGCAATGGTACCTATGGCATAGTCACCTTTACCAAGTTCTTCAACCTTATTCAAGATGCAATGCATCTCTTTGATAATGATGTCTGTTTCGGCCAATACTGCCGGTATAGATCTGAAATCCTGGTCTTTAAGCATGGATACAACCTGCTTTGTGGCTCTTAGTCCTGCAGCATTTGCCTCTTTGGTAGGCACTCCCATCGCTTCGTGCGGGGTTTTAACAATAACTTTGGTAGCTTTGGCAAGTACAGCGGCTGCAGCACCCCACGAAATCACTCCGAAAGCTTTTGCTTCATCTTGCGGGAAACCACCCATCCATTGGTGAAATACGGTGGAGATTCTTACATCGGCAAAGCCAAATTTATCTAAATACTCACGGGTAACTGCGTTAAGAGCGTTAATGGCAGCAACGTCCTGAATTAAGTTGCCACACTGCCCGTAGCCTACTGTTATGTCTTTAACTCCTTGTGTTGCAGCTAATAAACTCTCAATAACAGCAACTGAGTTAGAGATGCTTGGCGGAATAAGCGTACCTGTAAGAGGACCAAACGGCTCGCGGTTGATAGATATGCCTGCCTCTTCGTAAATACCTATCAGCCTGTCGGTATATTGCCAGTGAGCAATGGTTTTCTCTATTGAGTGTGCCTTTGAGTATGGTATGTTATATGAAATACCGCCACCCTCATATGATGTGAATCCACCTGCAACCGATATCTCGGTAAGCAAACGGGCATCGGGGGTACCGTGGCGCACCTGAACAGGTTTTTTTAATGATGAGGTTACTTGTCTGCAAATATCAACCCCATAGTTCACAATAGGGAAACCATTTAGCATAGAACGTCCTGATTCCCTGCTTTTTGTGATTCCGGTTTCAGCCTCTTTATATCTGTTTAAGCGTGTGTAACTATCAACGGTCGTTGGCAGTAAGTCGGCCTCACCCTCAGTTTCCAGAAACTGCAATAGAGCAGCGTGCTCTTCAGGCAATGCAACTCCTGCTCTAGGCTGAATTAAGGTTATATTACTGTCAATAGCCTCCTTAAGTTTTGTGCTGAATCTTTTTTCCTTCGGAATTGATTCCTGATACTTAATGGCTTCGTCTATCTCTAAGCCTTTGCCCGTGGGCCAATGGGTTAATACATCTTTCCTTTCGGCGTAAAATGCATCATCTGTAAGTTTTTTATTGCTGATATCCATATGTACAAGTGAGTTTATGAGTTTAAGTAACTTATCTTTGTAATATTGCCGTCTTAATAATCAAGCTGGCATCAGTCCGTTTTTAAGCATGTTTAATGTTGCTTCGGGATATGCAGAGCTTAACAATCCCATAGATGAGAATATGTAGTTTTCATCTATCAGAAATGCCGGTTTTGCCGGCTTTGCATACATCAAGTCATCATTACCCTTAACAGCACCTTTCAGCACTGAGGCGGGGTTGATGCTATTAATGATAGCACCTCCAATTCCAATTACGTATGGCATATCGGATAAATCCTTGCCTGTTAATACAAAAATCTGCCCGAAAGGCGTATATACAGGCTCGAACGTACCCACGTGGCGCTCTACTGCAATTTTCACTGCATGATGTGCTATGTGCTGCTCTATTTGCAACTCTTCCGATGATGGTGCTGGCAACTCCTTGGGGTTATTTGTTACTGTTGATATCCACTGGTTTATGCGCTCTACGTTTATACCCGTTGAATTTTCCAATTGGGATACATTAAGCGTTTCAGCCAGTGACTCAAGGCTATACCTCATTCCCAAGTCACCTTCAACTGTGCGTTTGGCAAATGGTTCGGGCAGGCCTCTTACAGTAACATTTTCCATGGTGGGTTTGCCGTCTGCGATTGAATATACATCGGTGGTTGCGCCACCCAGGTCAACAGCCAATATATCTCCCAGCCCCTGAGTTTTATCGGTGCCGCCGGCCAATAGTTTACAGCCGTTGAGCACTGCGAGTGGGGTAGGGATGATGTCATGCTTGGTAAGGGCTTGAATTTGGCTCAATCCCTTTGCCTCAATGATGCTGTTGATGAAGAGTTCGGTGATTTTTTTCTGAGCAGGTTCTATGTTGAGTTTGTTAAACTCAGGCATAACATTTTCGGTTATTACAAATTGCTTGTTGTGAGAAGTGAAAATTTTTTCAATTTCTGATGCTGCACTTTTATTTCCCGCTACTATTGTGGTAAAAGTGCTCTTCAATTCACACAATTTATGGGCATTTGTAATAATCACCTCTTTATTTCCGCCATCAGTGCCACCGCATAGCAGCACCAGGTCGGGATGAATCTCCTCTATCTCCTGCTGTTCGGCTTTAGAAAGCTCGAATGCATAAGTTTTCACAACTTTGGCACCAGCACTTGCTGCGGCAAGCCTTGCAGCTTTGGCGGTGAGCTCAGGCACAAGGCCCAATGCAATCATTTTTAAACCACCTGCCGCACTGCTACAGCAGAAAAGCTCATCATAATCGAAACGTCCTATTTTTTGCTCCAGAGCCTGCAAGGCTGCACTAAACCCCTCCATCACATCTGTTTGGATGGTGGTGAAAGCCATGGCTGTGCCTTCTACGGCTTGCTTTGTAAGGTTTATTGCCGTTAGCTTGGTATATGTGCTACCTATGTCAGCTGTAAGAATATTCATTTCAAAAAATGAGTATTAAAGAGTTCAAATGTTAATTGTGTTCGTTAATTATGCTATTGCATATTTTAACCTACGATCTCATTAATATCGCATCCAGGTCGGCTATGCAAGTCTCAACGGTTGTGCCTGGCGGATAGGCCTTTGTGAAGCCCATTGCCTCGAAGCGTGAGGCAACATCGTTAAAATCTTGCTTGCCTACAACTAAGTTTCCTCCGGCAAGTAGTGGAATGTTTTTTAATCCTGCTTCATCGCATTTTTCGCGAAGCCCTTGGCAGTCTATTTCCCCATGACCATATAGTGATGATACCAAAATGGCATCGGCATTGGTTTCAATAGCAGCTTGGATATACTCCTCTTGCGAAACCATTACGCCTAGGTTAACCACTTTGTAACCGGCCTCTTCAAGGGCAAAAGCTAAAATTTTATTACCCACGGCGTGTACGTCTGCACCAATTACACCCGTTACAATTGTTCTTGCTGCGCTCATATTGTTTATTTGGTTAATTAGAGATGCTCAAAACTACTATTTTTAAAGTAATTTATAGAGTTTTTACAAATATTAGTTTGCTGTTATATAACAGCACTTTAAAATGTGGAATAAAAGACGGAAATACATTTGGCAGAATAGGTTTTACAGTGAAAATAAAAACTATTAAATTGTTTAAAACTGTTAC
>CAZWOA010000019.1:0-7027 GCA_964635545.1 uncultured Marinilabiliaceae bacterium | reverse complement strand
AACATTTTATCAAAAACTATAAATTTTATCATGTTATGGTTACGATTTATTAGTTAAATTTGTTTTTATATGAATAAAATGATTTTAAAGCTATTTATATTATGAAGATTTTTCAAACTGTTGTAGGGCAGCATGATGGGAAAGATGTTGTTGTTTATGAGTTGCGTAATCCCCGCCACACGGTGGTGAAGGTTACCAACGTGGGTGCCACCATTACCGGCATTCAAACTGTTGATAGGAACGGTGTTGTGGGTGAGATATCGCTCGGCTTCGACGATCCGTTGTACTATATCAGCGATAAGTACCTTAATGATTGCCCATATCTGGGTGCCACTGTAGGTAGATATGCCAATCGAATTAAACACGGTAAGTTTTCTATTGATGGTGAAGAGTATCAACTCGAAATCAATAATGGTAATAACTCTCTGCACGGAGGTGTGCATTCATTCCCCACAAAGATATGGCAAAGTGAAGGTTTTGAAGAGGCTGGACGAGTGGGCGTTAAGATGCGCTACGTGAGTCCGCATATGGAGAATGGCTACCCAGGAACTCTTACCGTTGAGGTGATTTTTACTTTGACGCAAGAAAATGAATTGGTGCTAGATTATCATGCGGTTACCGACAAGGCTACTGTTGTTAACCTCACCAATCATGTCTATTTTAACCTTAAAGCCGATGGCTCTAAGATATTCGACCATAGCCTGGTTCTCTATGCCAACTATTTCACACCTAAGGATGGTGAGGGAATTCCTACCGGCAATATTGTGCAGGTTAATGATTCGCCACTCGATTTCCGCACGCCACGCAAAATAGGTGAGCGTATAGGTGAGTTTTCTGATGGCTACGACCATAATTATGTGGTTAACGGTCTTGAGGGCGAACTTCGCCCCGCAGCACGTGCATGGGAAGACACCACAGGTAGAACACTTGATTTCTTTACCACCGAACCTGGATTCCAGCTATATTCCGGCCACTATCTGAGTGATGCTCACTCTAATAATGGCGTTGTGTTTGGTCCATATACAGGCTTTTGCCTTGAGGCTCAGCACTTCCCCGACTCACCAAATAATGCATCGTTTCCCACAACATTGCTAAGGCCTGGTGAGGCTTATACACAAACCACTGTCTATAAGTTTGGTGTTCAGTAATATTAGTATCATATAATAAAATCCCGGGTTAGTAGCTCGGGTTTTTTTGTTATTTATGCCCCATCAGATATTTAAAAACTAGTGCTATTTTTATATCTTTACCAACATTTGTACGAAATTTCACTTTATTTCGTTATAACATTCAGTAAATGTAGAATCAGATGAGATATAAGCTCTTTTTTATTGGTTTGATAGTGATGTGTCATCAAGCTGTAATGGCACAGTCGTCACTGCTGGTAAAAGGTGGTGAAGCCACTTTTGCCGATGCTCTTCAGCTTTTTGAAGCTAAGAAGTATGGTGCTGCACGAAGTAAATTCGAGGATTTTAGTAAAAATTACTTCTCTTCGGAAGCAAAACTTACCGAGGCTCAATTTTATATTGCCGTTTCGGCAAAAATACTTGATAATGAGGATGCTCTACTGCTTATGACTAGCTTTGTAGATGAAAATCCAACCAGTAATTTCGATAATGAATTATATTACCATATAGGCGATTATTATCTTCTTCGCAACGACCACAAAGAAGCACTAAAATGGTTGAGTCTTGTGCAGGCCAGGTTGCTTTCTGATGAACTGTTTGCTGAGGCAACTTTTAAAACCGGTTATTGTCATTTTATGGAAGGTAATCAAAAACGGGCACTATCTTATTTCGACCAACTTAGAGGACGGGAAGGAAAATATGCCTCATCGGTGAGTTATTATCGTGCCCACTCGCTCTATGAAGAGGGTAAATATGAGGCTGCACTGCCAATGTTTAGGAGTCTTGAGAATGATCCGGGTTTTAAGAAGGTGGTGCCATACTATATTGCTCAGATTTATTATCTGCAAGGAAATTATGATGAGGCTATCCGTTATGCCGAACCACTTGTTAATGATGGCAAAAATGAGCGTGGCATAGATATGGCGCGCGTGGTTGGTGACAGTTATTTCCAGAAAGGTGATTATGCTAAAGCATCACAAAGTTATCAGGTGATTTTCGATAAGAGCAAAAAAATTAAGCGTGAGGATAATTACCATATGGGCTACTGCCTCTATTCAATGGGTAAATATGAGGCAGCATCCGAATATCTTTCGAAAGTAACATCGGAAAAAGATGCTATCTCGCAAAATGCATATTACCATCTTGCCGATTGTTACCTTAAAATGGGCGATAAAAAACGTGCAAGGGTGGCGTTTGAAGCTGCTTCAAATCTCGATTTTGACAAGAAAATAAGCGAAAATGCTGCTTTCAACTATCTCAAACTTAATTATGAGCTTTCATTCTCGCCATTCAACGAAATTATTAACTCTTTCCTCAGTTTCATCGAGAAATATCCTAATAGTCAGCATATTGATGAGGCATATGACTATCTGGGTAAGGCATTTGTGACCTCCAAAAACTATCGTGAGGCGCTTGTGACTATGGAGAAAATCAAAAGTAAAAATCATACTGTTTATTCGGCTATGCAAAGGCTGTCGTTCTATCGCGGACTGGAACTTTACACCAATCTTGAGTATGACGAAGCGTTGCAATTCTTTGATTATAGCCTTAAATATGGTGAATATGACCGTGAGATAAAAGCCCGTGCCCTCTATTGGAGAGGAGAAACTCACTATCGACTAGGTAATAATGATAAAGCACAGACTGATTATTCAAATTTCATTATTGCACCCGGTGCTCGTAGCTTAAAAGAGTACAACACAGCTAATTATAACCTTGGTTATGTCAATTTTAATCAGAAAAGATATACTCAATCGCTGGATTGGTTTACTAAGTTTGTTGCTAACCCCGGAAGTACCGATAAGGTTATGGTGGCTGATGCCTATAACCGTATGGGCGACTGCTATTATGTTAGTCGTCAATTCCAGCCGGCCATCAATAATTACCGTAAAGCAGCTGCCACAGCTCTTACCGCTGCCGATTATGCTATGTTTCAGGAGGCGTTCTGCCTTGGCTTGATGAAGGATTATAATGGTAAAATAAATCTGCTGAAACAACTTACTGTAAAATATCCGCAGTCGCAATATTGTGATGATGCCTATTTCGAAATTGCACGTGCGTATGTAAATCTCAACCAGTTGGATGATGCTATCTACAACTTCAAACTTGTGAAGGAGCGCTATCCTAAAGGCACATTAGCTCCCAAAGCTATGCTTCAGTTAGGTTTGCTGTACTACAATCGTGGAGATTATGAGAACTCTATGGCGTTCTATAAGAGGGTTGTTAATGAGTATCCGCGCACTGCCGATGCCACCGAGGCTCTTGCAGGTTTGCGTAATATATATATGGATAAGAGCGATTTCGACGGATATATGGCATATGCCTCTACACTTGGCGATTTTGCCCGTCCCGACACCCATGAGCAGGATTCGCTTCTATATCTGTCGGCCGAGCGTCTATACCTGAAAGGTGATTTCAAACAGGCACAGCCGGCGTTTCAGAAATACTTGAAAGGTCTGCCCAATGGTCGCTACTCTTTAAATGCATATTACTATCTTGGCGATTGCTACTATCGCGATAATAATCAGGCTGAGGCACTTAAGATGTTCAGCTATGTGGCCGAGCAGCCCCGTAATATATTTACCGAAGATGCTCTGCTACGTCAGGGACAGCTTCTGTATATTGCAAGAGATTACAGTGCTGCCCAGTCGGTATTTGCACGTCTTGAGCACGAGGCCGAGCTTGATGATAACCGTGTGGAGGCTATAATTGGCCAGATGAGGGCACAACGTATGATGGGCGACTATGATAAGTGTGTTTCAGCTGCCGATAAGGTTATTGCAATGCCTAAAACAGCTCCTGAAATACTGCGTGAGGCACAATATTTGAAGGCTCACTCTCTAATTGCGCTCAACAGAAATGATGATGCCCTGCCGGTATTGAAAAAGTTAATGGAAAATACTAAGAGTGCCGAAGGTGCCGAGAGTAAATTCCTTTATGCTGATATTCAATATCGTAAAGGTAATGTTGATGCTGCCGAGAAGGTTGTGTTCGACTATATCGAGCAGGGAACTCCGCACCAATACTGGCTTGCAAGGGCGTTCGTGCTTCTGTCGGATATTTACCATGGCAGAGGTGAGGATTTCCAGGCGGTACAGTACCTTGAGAGCCTGAAGGCCAACTACTCGGGCGATGATGATATCGCTGAGATGATTGAGAGCCGTCTATCGAAGTGGAGTAGTCAGAGTGAGCAGAATTAAAAAGAATTTGTAAAAATCAGAATGATGTCAGTTAATAAATATTTCATTATATCAGGTCTTATTGCAATGGGGGCGTTTGCCAATGCGCAAACTCAAGAAGATCGTAAGCTTGACCAGAGTGTGCAGGTGGTGCGCGATTATGCACCCACTGTGGCTGATGCCGTTAAGATGAACCAAATGCCAGTGATGGACGATACGGCTACTTATCGCCCCTCGTTTCGTTACTCGATTCTCGATAGGGTATCGTCGGTAACTACCAAGCCCGAACTATTGGGTGCAGCCCGCATGAATTACCGTAGTAGCGATATTCTTTACCGTTCGTTCCTAAGGGGCGGGGTAGGTAACTACTCGACCATTGGTGGCGATTATACCTATAATATTGCTGATAATAATGATTATCATTTCAGTTTCAATATTGGTCATAAATCATCCGTGGGAAGGCTTAAACTTGAGGATGGACGTAAGCATGACGCACCGTTTCATGATACTGAAGGAGGATTGAGTTTTAAATATTTCTTCGACGATTATACACTTAGCTCCAATATTGAGTTCGATAATCATCAGTATCGTTTCTACGGTCTTCAATATCTTATTGCTGATGATGATTTTATTATATCCGACCCGTTGAATCCCGTAAAAGGTAGCGATCTATACACCAATAAAAATGAGCGATGGACAGGTGTAAAGGCTGCTGTTGGGTTTGCCAATAATTTGGCCGAGGATGCCGGGGTTGATTTTAATACCAATGTGGGGCTAAGTTTCTTCAACACAAAAACAGGTGTTAAGCAAAACGGTTTTGATATTGCAGGAGGTGCCAATTTTGGTGTTGACCAGTATCGTGGCGGTATAGATGCATCGGTGCAGCACTTTAAGGTTAGCATGCCCGATAGCATTGGTCCAATGTACACATTTAACGAGCGATCAAGCACACTGCTAACAATTAAGCCGCATGTTGATTTCGATTTTGATCGTTTAAAACTTAGAGCAGGTATCGCCATTGTTGCACAGATAGAGAAGGAGAGCGATGAGTTTTATTTGATGCCCGATGTTACCGCCACTTGGAATGTTGCAGATGAGTATGCCACTCTTTACGCTACACTGAAGGGGGATTTCCGTCCCAATAGTTACCGTTCTATAATCGAGGAAAATCCATTTGTTTCGGCCGATGTGAATATGAAGGCCAGTGCAACACCTATCGATATAACTGGTGGTGTGCGTGCCCGCTTTAGCCCGGTTGTTAACTTTAATGCTTCGGTAGGTTATTCTGTTTTTACTGATGAGCATTTTTTTGTAAATAAAATCTATATAAATAGTCTTGGTGAAACTCAGTACAGTAATAAATTTGTACCTATTTATGATGATGGCAGCCTAGTTACAGCAAAGGCCGAACTGACTGTTACGCCAGGTAAAAAAACTTTAATTTCGGCATTTGCCCGTTATTATGGTTGGAGTACCGATAACCTGGATAAGGCATGGCATAAAAATGATTCAGAATTTGGTATTGCCTGGAGATTCTATCCGGTCGAAAAATTGCTCATAGATGGAAGTTTTACTCTATTGGGTAAGAGATATGCCCTTGACCCCCTAACTTCATCTGTAAAGACCTTAAAGATGGTTTCCGATTTCAGTGTTGGTGGCGAGTATCTTCTTTCGCAGCAGTTCAGTATATTTATGCGTCTAAATAATATTATTGCTTCCGATTATTACCGTTGGAACGGATATCCGTCTCATGGAATAAACGTTTTTGCAGGATTGACTTTTTCATTTTAATAAAATAACTGATTTTTAGATAGTTATATATCTCTTTTTAGTTCTAAAAAATATAAGATATCCCAATTTTATTGGGATATTTTTATTATATTTGTAGGCGTTCGAAAAAAGATGCTTGGAACCGGTAATGCCGGTTTTTTTAGATACATTAAAAAGTAAAATCATTATCAGAAATGAGTGATCAAATAGTTGATAATAACGGAAATAATCACGAGTATTCGGCCAATAGCATTACGGTACTCGAGGGTCTTGAGGCAGTTCGCAAAAGACCTGCAATGTATATTGGTGATATTGGCGAAAAAGGACTTCACCACTTGGTGTATGAGGTTGTAGATAACTCTATAGATGAGGCACTTGCTGGTCATTGCGACCGTATATGTGTAACTATCAATGAGGATGAATCCATAACTGTAGAGGATAACGGTCGTGGTATTCCGGTTGAGTTTCACGAGAAAGAGGGAAAATCAGCATTAGAGGTAGTACTTACAGTGCTCCATGCCGGTGGTAAGTTTGACAAGGATTCCTATAAAGTATCTGGTGGTCTGCATGGTGTGGGTGTGTCGTGTGTTAATGCGCTTTCATCCTATCTTAGAGCAGAAGTTAAAAGGGGCGGTAAAATCTATGAGATGGAGTTCGGCATAGGTAAGCCAACCAGCGAACTGCGCGAGATTGGAACCACTGATACAACAGGAACTACTGTTACTTTCAGGCCTGATGCCACAATATTTACTACTCTTCATTTTAAATACTCTATTCTTGCAGGTCGCCTTCGCGAACTTGCTTTCTTGAATAAAGGTATTGAAATATTCCTTACCGATAAGAGGGAAAAGGATGAAAATGGTGAGTTTAAAAGTGAAAGATTTTACTCTGAGCGCGGTCTTGAAGAGTTCGTTCAGTTTATCGACGAATCGCGCGAAAAGCTTATTGATG
>CAZWOA010000018.1:0-43155 GCA_964635545.1 uncultured Marinilabiliaceae bacterium | reverse complement strand
TCAATACCTCACAGTAACAATAGTTCCGATAATGATTAGAATCAGTCCGGCTACTTTGCCCCAGGTGAAGGTTTCGTTGAGCAGAGCCACTCCTAATATGAAAACAATTGCAGGAGCAAGACTCATGAAAGGGTATGCCTGAGTAATTTCAAACTTACTCATTGCAGCCATCCAAAACATTGATGCTATAAATGCAGCTGCAAATCCTGATAGTATAAATGGGTCTAAAATCATTGTGATAAGTGCCTTAATTTTGTACCACAACGCACCATCAGGTAGCTGAAACCCAAGACTGTTGAGTCTCCATTTTAAAATCATCTGACCGTAAACAGTAAACAGCAATGTGCCTAAGATATAGAAATAACGCATAGTTTGTTTTTGAATATTTTGAGCGGCAAAGATAGTTAAAGAATCATAGATGCAGAGTTGCGAAAGTAGAAATGTATTGATGAGTTATTGAGTCCGTGGGAGGTGGTGGCAAGTGATAAGAGCCTGAAACTTGTGGCGTTTACTCCAAGGAAAAGGAGCTAAAAGGGGGTTGTCCAAAAAGTATTTTTTCCACGGTACTTGTCCAATTTATACGGGATTATACGGATTTTTACAAACACTATTTCCTTGTTTATAAGTAATTTATTGAAAATGATTTTTATATTATTAGTGGTTTTTGTGTGATTCGTGGCCTTTTCAGACACCTCCTTTATTTAAACAGATTAAACTTGGGTGATGATGGTATAAATTCATCAAATTTCTTCTGGGTTTCATTCGAAAGTTGAAACTCAACCGGGGTATTATATGATTTACCCATGATATAACCGGCTCTTAACTCTATGGTTTTAAATACCAGCCTTTCGTTTCTTATCTTAATTCCTGCTCCTATGCAGCCGTACATGTTACTTTCAGAAAATAGCTCTCTTTTTTGTGAGTTGATAAATGCAATATCAGCAAACGAGAATTGAGCAATCTTAAACCCCCAGATGGTGCCGGGTAGAAATGCAACGTTTTCGAGGTTTAATACAAGTTTTTGGGTTCCCTTTATTTTATGGTTCGAAAATAGTGCAACTCCCTCATTCTTTTGGTTGATGTAGAGTTCCTCTTCTGGGTATCTGTTGATTCCGTTGATATATTTTGCTTCCAAAAAAGTTCTTATGTGCGATTTTCTTATTCTTATCAGTGGAGTAATATATTTTATGCTTCCCGATATGGTCGCTTGTTCGGCTTTGTTGTTGTTGAAATAGCTCTCCCAACCTGCTGCCATATAGATATATCCTAAGTTGGGAATCAGTGTATGACCCATTGCATATCTGAAACCCAAATATGGTCGGGTAGCATAGCTATTATGGTTCACTCCACCTGTGAGCGATGCGATAAAGCCAAATGGTATATCTTCAACTTTTCCGTAGGAGTACACAAGGCTGTTTTTGAAATAATCTCTCTTGCCAAATGATATTGAAGCATACAAACTGTTGTTTTCACTTAGTAGTGGGTGCTCTTTAAGTGTGTCGGGTAGGTTATAAAAATTGGAGCCTATGTGTTGTATGGTGAGGTAGAAGTGCGAATTTTTTAAGAAATCTCTTGTCTTTGGGGTGAAGCGTCGTCCCATCCATGTCGAACTGAAATAGTAATCCATCTGCTCGGGCCAGTTGAATTGGTTGAGTGACTGCGACGGCGAGTTTTTTATCGATCTGTTGTAGTAGGCTCCACCTCCGTATTTGTGCGATGTAACATAGAAGTTTCGTTCAATGTCCACTTCTATAAGCTCTCGATTGTCATTGTTAATGTAGTTAATCTCCAAGTCTATGCGGCTACCGGCTATGTTGTTGAGGCGTATATTCTCTTCAAAACCCGGTTTTGGGTTTTCCGAGCGTGGTGCCAATGTTTGGTTGAAATAGACTCCCTGTCCCATAAAGTTACTGGTGTATAATGATATTTCTGGTGATTCAGCATCAGCATCAATCGATATCGCATGCGGATATTTATCCTGAACAATTACCATTATATCTATCATTCCCGGATGTTGAAGCGACTTTTTAACTTCTATGCGGGCGTCGTTTATCCAGTCAAGATTACGTATAATACGCTCGTTTTCAGGCATTATTGAACTGTTGAATCTATCACCCGACTTAAATGTGAGCGAATTGGATATTATGTTTCTGCCTGTAGGCACTCGTAGTCGGTTACCCGTTTTACCCAGCCAGGTAAGGGGCGATGATATTGTGTCGTTAACAGATGGGCCGAACGGAGGCAATCTTTTTATTATGATGTTTCCTATCAGCATATTGTCAAATTGGCGTAGCCTGTCCGATTGGGTGATGTCATATTTTTTCTCATCACCACTATTGTTGTTGTGGATTATCAAGTTTTTTAGTAATTTGTTGATCATGTTTTTATTGTCTCTACTCTCAACAAATGTGGCTATGGGGTTACTCGTGTTGGCTTGTTTCTGAAGATCTTTTAGTGGAATTAGATAGATGAGTGTGTCGGTCTTCTGTATAATTAATGTGTCGGCTTTGCCATCAGGTGATATGCCCAACATCAACATTATCAGTGCTATAAGTTTTAAACTATAGCAGAAGTGATATTGTATATATGTTGATGATGCAGCCATTAATCACAATTTCTGATTCCAAATCGTTTTTCTTCAAAAATATAGCTTTTCGATGATAGCTGATATGGTAATAATGCTAATTGAAGTTAATAAAATAATGATGATTATAAAATAGCCGCTCTATTTTGTTTGATGTAGATGGGGTATGTGTTTAGTAATGTGTTTTTTTGTCAGTTAAAAGAATAAAACGTGTGTCATAATGGCTTGAGTGTTAGGTGGTAGTGTGTCAGTTTGTCCTGTTTTTCGGTTTGGTAATTATTTTGATGCATTACTAAATGACAGCGATTTTTGCAGTTTTTGAAAGTCGTGTTTTTAATGTAAGGACATAAAAATATTATTACTATGAATTTAAATAATTTCACAATTAAAGCACAGGAAGCTATCAACCAGTCCTTTCAGATTGCCTCCGGAAATAGTCAACAGGCTATTGAGCCGGTGCACCTCTTAAAAGGTATCATTGAGGTTGATGATTCAATTGTGCAGTTTATTTTTAATAAATGCGGTATCAGGAATGTAAATCCTGTTATCGAGCAGATGATTGCATCATTTCCTAAAGTTTCGGGTGGTGAGCCCTATTTATCAAGGTCGGCCTCAGAGGTTCTTCAAAAATCGGTGCAACTATCCAAGCAGATGAACGACCAATTTGTGAGTGTCGAGCATTTGTTGCTTGCCCTTCTGTTGGTTAAAGATCAGGTATCTAATATGTTAAAGGATGCCGGTGCTACAGAGGATGCTTTCAAGGCCGCCATAGCCGAGTTGCGAAAAGGCAGTAATGTTGATAGTGCTTCGGCCGAGGATACCTACAATGCGCTGAGCAGGTTTGCTGTAAACTTGAATGAGCAGGCCAGAAGTGGAAAGCTCGATCCCGTTATCGGTCGTGATGATGAGATTAGGCGTGTTCTTCAGATTCTGTCGCGACGCACCAAAAATAACCCTATACTTATAGGTGAGCCAGGTGTGGGTAAAACAGCTATTGCTGAAGGACTTGCGCATAGAATCGTGAATGGTGATGTGCCCGAAAACCTAAAATCGAAAGAGGTTTATTCGCTTGATATGGGTGCACTTATCGCCGGTGCAAAATATAAGGGTGAGTTTGAAGAGAGACTTAAAAGTGTTGTTAAAGAGGTGGTTTCTGCCAATGGCGAGATAATTCTCTTTATTGATGAGATACACACTCTTGTGGGTGCCGGAAAAAGTGACGGAGCCATGGATGCTGCCAATATATTGAAGCCTGCGTTGGCCCGTGGTGAGCTGCGTGCCATAGGTGCAACTACTTTGGATGAGTATCAGAAATATTTCGAGAAGGATAAGGCGCTTGAACGCCGTTTCCAAACTGTAACCATTGATGAGCCTGATACTCTGTCGGCTATCTCTATCCTGCGTGGATTGAAGGAGAGGTATGAGAGTCACCATAAGGTTAGGATTAAAGATGATGCTATTATTGCGGCTGTTGAACTTTCACAGCGATATATATCTAACCGTTTTCTGCCCGATAAGGCCATCGACCTTATTGATGAGGCTGCCAGCCGTTTGAGATTGGAAATCAACTCGGTGCCCGAGGAGATTGATGAGATTGAACGCCGCATAAAACAGCTCGAAATCGAGAAGGAGGCTATTAAGCGCGAGGGCGATAAGGAGCGTATTTCAGCTCTTGAAAAGGATATTGCCAACCTGAAAGAGGATCGTAGCCGCATGAGGGCCAAATGGGAATCGGAGAAGGAACTTGTTGACTCTATTCAGAAGGAGAAAACCAATATTGAGCAGTATCGCTTTGATGCCGATAAGGCTGAGCGTGAAGGACTGTTCGATAAGGTGGCCGAACTGAGATACGGACGTATTAAAGAGTCTGAAGCTAAGATTGAGAAATATAAGCAGAAACTTGCAGAGATGCAGGCCGACTCTGCGATGATTAAAGAGGAGGTTGACAGCAATGATGTGGCTGAGGTGGTTAGCCGGTGGACAGGAATACCGGTAACCCGCATGCAGAAATCGGAACGAGCCAAACTTCTTGCTCTCGAGGATGAGTTGCACAAAAGGGTTGTTGGTCAGGATGAGGCTATTGCAGCTGTGAGTGATGCTGTGCGCCGTAGCAGGGCAGGCCTTCAGGATAGGAAACGACCTATCGGATCATTCATATTCATCGGTATGTCGGGTGTTGGAAAAACCGAGCTGGCCAAGGCGTTGGCAGGCTTCCTGTTCGATGATGATAACCAGATGACACGTATCGATATGAGTGAGTATCAGGAGCGTCACTCGGTATCGAGGCTCATTGGAGCACCTCCGGGATATGTTGGTTATGATGAGGGTGGTCAGCTTACCGAAGCTGTAAGGCGTAAACCTTATTCGGTGGTGCTGCTAGATGAGATTGAGAAGGCTCACCCCGATGTGTTCAATATTCTGTTGCAAGTGCTTGATGATGGACGCCTTACCGATAATAAAGGTAGAACCGTCGATTTCAAAAACACTATTATCATTATGACTTCCAACCTTGGTTCGGCAATGATAATGGAGAATTTTGAAAAGTCAGGAGGCAAATCAACTGATGAGTTCATGGAAAAATCGAAGAGTGATGTTATGGAGCTGCTTAAACGCACCATTCGTCCCGAGTTTTTGAACAGGATTGATGAGATTGTGATGTTTTCACCTCTTGCCGAGAGTGAGATTGAGCAAATTGTGACTCTTCAGTTCAACCAGATTAGAAATAACCTGGCCGAGAATGGAATATCAATCGAGATAAGCAAAAGTGCAGTGAAGTGGATTGCCAAAGCTGGATTTGACGTCATGTTTGGTGCAAGGCCTGTTAAGAGGGCGCTTCAGAAATATGTGCTTAACGATTTGTCGCGCCAGATACTTGCCGATACAGTATCGAAGGATCATATCATACTTGTAGATAGGGAAGGTGATAATTTGGTTTTTAAAAACCAATAGTAATTAAATTAAAAAGGCTGCCCCGGGGCAGCCTTTTTAATTATATAAGTTTGTATATCTTATTCAAAATCAATGATTTTGTCGAGCTTCATCAATGTGAGGAGCGACATGACCTCGGTGCCAACTCCCTTTAAAGAGAAAGCAATATTTTTTTCGCGGCACTGCTTTAATGCGCTGATTATTACGCTGATGCCGGTACTGTCAATAAATTTTACATTAGATAAATCAAACGTGAAGTCACTTTTGGTGTTGGCAATTTTTGCAGATATAGCAGCCTTTATCTCTGTAGCATTTGCAGAGGTTACCCTATTTGTGTCAACAATAGTTGCAACTGTTTTATTATCCGTTTCGGTGAAATCAATCATAATTATGAAAGTTTTTTCAGTACATTTTTTAATTCGCCAGATGCGTTTTCGCACTGCAATATAAAGAAATTTATTGTCTTGTTAATGGTATCAAGTGAATTATTTTGATTAATCCACTCTAATCTATCTGAATAGTAGGTGTTTAGGTTCTCTTCAATTTTCTTTGCTTCCACCTCTGCCTGGGGTGTATTTAACTCTTCCAGCTCTTTTAAGTACTGTTGTTTTGCCAACAACTCCAGATTTTTCAGGTCAACTTCACCCAAGTGAGTCATCCCCAGTGATAGTACCGACGATTTTGCCTTATGAGCCAAGGCTGCTAGTCCTTTCCACTCTTTATTTTCATAATATTTGAGCATCCCACTGGTAAAATCGGGTATCTGGTCAATAAATATTTCAATCAACTCCACCATTATTTCGTTGTTACCTTCCGATATGCTTTCAAGATAGGTGAGGTTGGTGTATTCTAAATCGTATTTCATTTTTGGTTAATATGTTATATAGACATCTTTGATGCCTTAAATTATTAAATAAATACTAAGATATGTTTTTTTTGTAAATATTCCGCTTGATTTTGTAACTCTTTTTATAACTTAGTTTTTTGTTTCTTCACTGCTATTATTGAAATGCGATATTATTTGTAGTGATTTTTTACAAAATTTGACACATTAAGATAATTGTCATTTTTTATAATTCTCTTTTCAACCATATTTGAACCAACAACTACAGTATCTATAGTATTTAAAAAAATATAACTATGAAAAAAACAGTTTTTAATGATATTCACCGGCAGAATGGGGCCAAACTTGTTCCTTTTGCCGGTTTTGACATGCCTGTAGAGTTTGCAGGAATCAACCAAGAGCACATGGCGGTGAGAAACAGCGTGGGTGTGTTTGATGTGTCGCACATGGGTGAAATTTGGATTAAAGGCCCCAAGGCTGTTGAACTTATCCAAAAAGTATCGTCCAATGATGTTACATTACTTCACGATGGCGATATTCAATACACCTATTTTCCCAATGGTAAAGGGGGGATAGTTGACGATTTTCTGATTTATAGATTTGATGCAGAGAAATATCTTTTGGTTGTTAATGCATCCAATATAGAGAAGGATTATAATTGGTGTGTGAGCCAAAATAGCATGGGCGCAATTATTGAAAATGATAGCGACTCCTATTCCCAACTTGCTATTCAAGGTCCCAATGCCACTAAAGTGCTTCAGCGTTTAACCTCCTTCGACCTGTCGAAAATACCGTATTATAAGTTTGTAGTAGGTGAATTTGCAGGTGTTAAAGATGTAATTATTTCAAACACAGGCTATACCGGTGCCGGTGGCTTCGAGGTTTATATGGCCAATGATGATGCCATTACTATATATAATGCAATAATGGAGGCAGGAAAGCCCGAAAATATTGTTCCCGTGGGGCTTGGAGCACGCGATACTTTGCGTCTTGAGATGGGATTCTGCCTTTATGGTAATGATATCGACGATACTACTTCACCATTAGAGGCCGGCCTTGGTTGGATTACAAAATTTACGGATAGTAAAAATTTTATCGATAAAGATCTGCTGCTAAAGCAAAAAGCTGAAGGCCTCAAACAGCGACTTAGAGGCTTTGAGATGATTGATAGAGGTATTCCACGTCACGATTATGAGGTGGTAGATGCCGAAGGTAATGTTATTGGTAGAGTAACTTCCGGTACTCAATCGCCTGTGCTTCAGAAAGGTATTGGCTTGGCATATATCGATAATGATAAAGCTGCTCTGGGTAATGAGATTTTCATCAGGGTTAGGTCTCGCGACTTGAAAGCAAAGATTGTGAAAACACCTTTTGTTTAACTTTTAGATTTGTTAGATAAATATCTGCTCTTTTTATCGGAGAATAGTGATTTTTATCATTATTTTAGGCTCCGTAAATTTTATGCAGATTTAAGCAGGTAAACGAACTTGTTGTATTTTAAAATCAGAAATTATTTAATCTAAAGATACATACGTAATGAAAAAACACAATTTTTATGCCGGGCCATCTATTTTGCCCCAATATACCATTAAGAATACAGCCGATGCAATTCTTGATTTTGCGGGCACTGGTCTCTCTATCCTAGAGGTTTCTCACCGTAGCAAGGAGTTTGTTGCTGTTATGGAAGAGGCTATCTCTCTTTTCAAGGAATTGCTTGATGTTCCTGCCGGTTATCAGCTTATTTTTGTTGGTGGTGGAGCAAGCCTTCAATTCTGTATGGTTCCTTTCAACCTGCTTCAAACTAAGGCTGCCTACCTTAACACAGGCGAGTGGGCTTCTAAAGCACTAAAAGAGGCAAAAGCATTTGGTGAAGTTGTTGAGGTGGCTTCCTCTAAAGATAAGAATTTCAATTACATACCTAAAGGTTATACAGTTCCTTCGGATGCTGATTATTTCCATATCACAACCAATAATACTATTTATGGTACTCAGATTCGTAAAGATCTTGACGTAAATGTGCCGTTGATTGCCGATATGTCGTCCGATATTTTCTCGCGCCCTCTCGATGTGTCAAAATATGGTCTTATCTATGGTGGAGCACAGAAGAACCTTGCACCTGCAGGTGTAACTTTCGCACTTATACGCGAAGATTTGCTTGGCAAAGTTGAGCGTCATATCCCCACAATGCTCGATTATCGTACTCATATTTCAAAAGAGTCGATGTTCAATACTCCTCCGGTGGTGGCTGTTTATGGTGCACTTCAAACTCTTAAATGGCTTAAAGAGAATGGCGGCCTGAAAGTTATGGAGAAGAAAAATATTGAGAAAGCTACATTGCTTTACGATGAAATCGACCGTAACCGACTGTTTAAAGCAGCCATCGAAGATGCTGAGGATCGTTCACTTATGAATATCTGTTTCTATATGAATGATGAGTATAAAGAGCTTGAAAAAGAGTTTAACGACTTCGCATCAGCTCGCGGCCTTGTTGGTATTAAAGGTTATCGTACTGTTGGCGGATTCCGTGCATCAACCTATAATGCTCTTCCAAAAGAGAGTGTGCAGGCCCTAGTTGACGCAATGAAGGAGTTCGAGGCAAAACATTAATAAAAAATAGAATGCACTTAGGCTGTGAAAGCAGCCTTTGTGCTTTTTATAGATTTAATAAAAGCAATTAATTATTTACTGACTATGAAAAAAGTACTGATAGCAACAGATAAGCCCTTTGCTAAAGCGGCTGTTGACCAAATTAAAGAGATTGTGGAAGCAGGCGGTTGCCAGTTGCAACTACTAGAGAAATATACCTCACCACAGCAACTTATCGATGCTGTTAAAGATGTAAATGCAATAATTCTTCGTTCCGACCTTATTACTAAAGAGGTGGTTGATGCTGCCAAAAATCTCGAGATTGTGGTGCGCGCCGGTGCAGGATACGATAATATCGACCTTGATGCTTGTACAAAAAGCAATGTTGTGGCTATGAATACTCCCGGCCAGAATGCCAATGCGGTTGCCGAACTTGTATTTGGAATGATGATTCAACAAGCCCGTAATAACTATAATGGCACTTCAGGAACGGAGCTCCTTGGTAAAAAAATTGGTATTCACGCCTATGGTAACGTAGGTAAGCGTGTGGCTGCCATTGCACAGGGTTTCGGTATGGATGTTTATGCTTTCGATCTATTTGTATCTAAAGATGAGATGAAAAGCCATGGTGTTACTCATGTAGCAACTGTAGAAGAACTATATAAAACTTGCCAGTATGTATCATTGCATATTCCGGCAACCAACGAAACCAAAAATTCTATCAATTATAACCTTCTGTCGGTAATGCCACAGGGTGCTGTGCTTATTAATACCGCACGTAAAGAGGTTATTAATGAGGCTGAAGTTGTTAAGTTGATGGCCGATAGACCAGATTTCAAATATCTGTCGGATATCGCTCCCGATAATAAGGCTGATTATGCACCGTTTGAAGGCAGATACTTCTTTACCCCTAAAAAGATGGGTGCCCAAACTGCAGAAGCTAACGTAAATGCCGGTGTTGCAGCTGCACATCAGATTATTAAATTCTTTAAAACCGGCGATGAAACTTTCCGAGTAAATAAAAAGTAACTAAAATATTAAATCCAAAAAAATCCCTTAAAAATGGCTATTGTAAAACCCTTTAAAGGTCTTAGACCGCCTCGTGCTATTGTTAAAGACCTGGCGTGCCTACCCTATGATGTGATGAATAGTGAAGAAGCTGCCCGAATGGCAGAAGGCAAGGAGTGCTCGCTTCTTCATGTTACACGCGCCGAAATTGATTGCCCCCCCGGAACCGATATTCATTCGGATGAGGTATATAATAAGGCGGTGTCTAACTTCAATCATTTCAAAAATGTGGGTTGGCTGGCCGAAGATTCTCAAGCCCATTTCTATATCTATGCCCAAACGATGAATGGACGCACTCAATACGGTATTGTTGGTGGTGCTGCATGCGAAGATTACCAGAATGGTATTATTAAAAAGCATGAGCTAACCCGTCCCGATAAGGAAGAGGATCGTATGATTCTTACCCGTCACGTGAGAGCAAATATAGAGCCGGTATTCTTCAGCTATAAAGCAGTACCCGAAATAAATGAAATTGTTAACGGTGTGGTTAAAAATCAACCGGCCGATTATGATTTCGTTGCCGAAGATGGTTTCGGACACCACTTCTGGGTGATTAATGATGCCGAAAAAAATAGAAGAATTGAGGAGCTCTTTGCTACAAAAGTGCCATTTACCTATGTGGCCGATGGGCACCACCGCACAGCTGCTGCTGCGAGGATAGGACAGGAGTGTAAAGCTGCCAACCCTAACCATACAGGTAACGAGGATTACAACTTCTTTATGTCGGTACATTTTCCCGATGATCAATTGCAAATTATCGACTACAATAGGGTTGTGAAAGATCTTAACGGGTTGACTAAGGAGCAGTTTATCGAAAAACTGAAACAGGTGATGGATGTTGAAGAGGTGGGTAAAGAGATTTATACCCCTGCCAAACTTCATGAATTTAGTATGTATATCGATGGCAAGTGGTATAAACTTACTGCTAAAAATGGCACATACAATGATTCTGATCCTATCGGTGTGCTTGATGTTACTGTGCTGTCCGACCATGTGCTCGATAAAATATTGGGCATTGAGGATTTGCGTCGCTCTACCCGCATCGATTTCGTAGGCGGCATAAGAGGCCTTGGCGAGATTCAACGCCGTGTTGATAGTGGCGAAATGGCTGTGGCATTCGCTTTGTATCCCGTGTCGATGCAGCAACTTATCGATATTGCCGATAGCGGAAATATCATGCCTCCCAAAACAACCTGGTTCGAACCTAAACTTAGGTCGGGTTTGGTAATTAAAACCTATTGATTATAGAATAATAAGAGAAACCGGTCAAAAAATGACCGGTTTTTTTCTTTTAATTTTTATTTTCAATGTCAGTGAGCTATTTTTGTTACTGTTTCATATACCTCTAACTCTTATTATTATTGCGAGTTGGGTAGATTAATGTTTATTTGCTAATATGACTATTAAAGAATCATTAGAGTCGATCAATAATGAAATTGGTGACAAGGTGGTGCTTGTTGCCGTCTCGAAAACTCACCCCACCGAGGTGCTTATGGAGGCCTATGATGCCGGACAGCGTCATTTTGGTGAAAATAAAGTGCAGGAACTCACCGCAAAAGCCGAATCGTTGCCAACTGATATAAAATGGCATATGATAGGGCATCTTCAATCCAATAAGGTTAAATATATAGCCCCATTTATCTACCTTATTCATGGTGTGGATAGCCTTAAACTGTTGAAAACCATAGATAAAGAGGCTAAAAAAGTATCAAGGATAGTATCTGTACTGTTGCAAATTCATATTGCCGATGAGGAATCAAAATTTGGGTTTTCGGCCGATGAACTATATGAAATATTGGAAAGTAATCAGATATCAGCACTTAAAAATGTAAAAATTTGCGGTGTAATGGGGATGGCCACCAATACCGATGATGAGGAAAAGGTTAAGGGTGAGTTTGCAAATCTGAGTACTATTTTTAAAAATTTAAAAGAGAAGTTTTTTTCTGATAATGCCGATTTTACTGTTGTGAGCATGGGTATGTCCGATGATTATAATATCGCAATAGCCCATGGTAGTAATATGATTCGTGTGGGAAGTAAAATTTTTGGCTATCGAAGTTATGATAAACCACTATGAAAATATGCAATTCTAATTTATAATTTGCTTATATTTGTTTCAAATATTTAATCTATGATAGATTTACAAACCAACTATATGGGGTTGAATCTTCGCAACCCTTTGATTGTCAGTAGTTCATCTCTGACAAATAGTGCTGATAAGATTAAAAAGCTTGAAAAAGCGGGTGCCGGTGCTGTTGTGTTAAAATCGCTTTTTGAAGAGCAAATTGCCTATGAAAGCAATAGTCTCTCGAAAGGAATTCATAATAACTACCCCGAGGCTTACGACTATATTAAGAATTACACTCTTAATAACGGTGTTTCCGATTATGTCAATCTCATAAAAGAGTCAAAAGCGGCTGTGTCAATACCTGTTATAGCAAGTATTCATTGCTACTCATCGGCCGAGTGGGTTTCCATAGCACGCCAGTTTGAGAGTGCCGGTGCCGATGGTATTGAGCTTAATATTCATGTGCTTGAGACAGAGCGTTATGTTGATAGCCAGGAAATTGAAGAGAAATATCTGCAAATAGTGCGTGATGTTACCAAATCGATTAAGATACCTGTTGCAGTTAAAATAGGCCAACAATTTACAGGCCTTGTGTCTTTTGTGAAAAAAGTATATGATTCGGGAGCCAAAGCAGTGGTGCTATTCAACCGCTTTTTCTCGCCCGATATAGATATCGAAAAACTAAACATCACATCATCCAGCGTGATGAGTTCGCCCAACGATTATACTGCGGCATTGCGATGGAGTGCAATTATAACCGGGCAGCTTAAAGATGCACAAATATCTGCATCAACTGGCGTGCACACTGGAGCTACAGCCGTGAAGCTGATTCTTGCTGGTAGCCAGACTGTTCAGGTATGCTCGGCTCTTTATACCCATGGCACTGAGATTGTTACTACCATGCTTAACGATATCACCAAGTGGATGGAGAGAAAAGAATACTCAAACCTTGGAGAGATAAGAGGATTACTAAACTATTCAGGAATTATTGATCCGGCGGTTTATGAACGTACTCAATTTATGAAACATTTTGCTTCGGGCGAATAAATATATCAAATAGATTTGCTTCGGTAATTTATTTTTTGTAACTTTTTATTATATTTGATTTTTCACCAAATACTATAATAATTATGACCCAACCTTTAGTATCCAGACTGATATTGCTTTTGGGAATAGTGTTTTTGATATCGTCCTGCCAATGTGGTGGTAATCAGCATGGTGGTAGTAGCGATGTAAATGAGATCAACGCTGTTGAACTGGATGAGAAAGCACTCGAAAGTTTCAATAAATCAAAGCTTATCTTTTATACTCTGCCATCGCCTTTAGAAACAGCAATGCTTATCAAGCGTTCCGGAGCAGTATATGATGAGGATTTATTAAACTCGGTAGCTAGCGTAAATAGTTACCAGACAAACCTGAAAATGGCTCTTAACCTGGGTATATACTCGGCAGATATGAGTTATGCCAGCTTGTTTGATCAAACACAAACAACACTGAAATATATCGGTGTGGCCAAAAAACTTGCCGACGGCTTAGGCATTCTTCAGGCAATAGACGACAATACCATTAAGAAACTTGAGGAAAACCTCAATAATCGAGATGTGGTGCTCGATCTTATATCGGAGTCGTTTATGAACTCCAATGCTTTCCTAACAGAAAATAACAGACCTGCAATTGCTGTTACTGTGTTGGTGGGTGGTTGGATTGAAGGATTGTATTTTGCTACAGGCCTTACCAACGGATCACTTGAAAATAACAAAAACCTAGTAGATAGAATTATTTATCAGAAATTCTCACTAGAAACGGTTCTTAATCTACTTGAAGATCAGGAGCAGACCGAGAATATTGTTTATCTGCTCGATAAGATGAAAGAGTTGAAGGTTATTTTCGATCAGGTAAGGATAGTTTCTACTAGTAATGTAGAGACTGTTACAAACCCCGATGAGCGTACTACAATAATCAGGGCTGATTCCGAAACTTTTATGTCAAAAGAGGTGTTTGGAAAATTAATTGAGAAGGTGAAAGAGATTAGAAGTGAGTTTATTTCTTAATAACGGTATGTCTAAGTTGTTTTTTCGTACATCCGTTATTGTAGCATTATTATGCTTTACTGTAATGGAGGTAGAGAGTCAGTGTATGGCTTTTGCTAAAAGTGTTTGCAAAGTTAAGTTGGCACCTTTTATTCACGACGGTAACTACAATGCGGTTATAATGTCGGAAGGTGAAAGTGCCGAGTTAATTAAAACTTTTTTCTCTGGACAGAAGTATAGGATTACTGTTTGTAAGGTAGATAAACTGCCACCTGTTCGTTTTTGGATTACCGACTCAAGAGATAGAGTCCTATTTGATAACTCTACTCAAAACTATGTTGATACATGGGATTTTGAATTGGAAAAAACGCAAATGCTCAGCCTTAATATCAGAATAAATGATCAATCTCCCGAGTCAGAAACAATTATATCGGGCTGTGTGGCCGTTCTGTTTGGAATAGAAGATAAATAACGAATAATAATAAAGTCATCAAAAAATCCTTGCCATTTATGGCGAGGATTTTTTTTAGCCAATAGCTGATAGCCTTTAGCTAATAGCTGATAGCTAATAGATTTTTAGCCCCTAACCATATGCTCCTTCAAAAACCTCCCGGTATAAGACTCCTCACATTTCACCAATGCCTCGGGCACTCCTTCAAATACAAGGTTTCCGCCTGTATCACCGCCTTCGGCTCCCAGGTCTATAATCCAGTCGGCACATTTTATTACATCCATATTATGCTCAATAATAACGAGAGTATGTCCATTCTCAATCAATGCCGAGAATGCTGCCATTAGTTTGTTTATGTCGTTGAAATGTAGGCCTGTTGTGGGCTCATCAAAAATAAACATGGTAGGTTCGCTCTTCTCGTTGGCAAGGAACGACGCCAATTTAACCCTCTGGCTCTCGCCACCACTCAATGTTGATGATGACTGTCCGAGTTTAATATATCCCAATCCAACGTCGGCTAACGGCTGTAACTTGGCAATGATGCGCTTCTCTGTATTTCCGTTTTTACCACTGAATAGTTCTATTGACTGGTTTACAGTGAGTTCAAGGATATCGTGAATATTGTGATTCTGATATTTTATCTCAAGTATCTCATCTTTAAATCGTTTTCCTTTGCAGTGCTCACATTGAAGCACAATATCGGCCATAAACTGCATCTCAACCCTTATTATTCCTTCACCCTGGCACTCACTGCATCGTCCTCCGTCAATGTTGAACGAGAAGTGCGATGGAGTAATTCCGTTCTGCTTGGCTTGAGGCTGGTCGGCCATCAGTTTACGTATCTCATCGTAGGCTTTCAGGTAGGTTGCAGGATTCGATCGAGAACTTTTGCCAATGGGATTTTGGTCGATAAACTCAATGTGTTTTATCTGCTTCATATCTCCGGTAATCATGTCGAACGCACCTGTGCGGTCGGCATGGCCACCAAGGTGCTTAGCCAGTGCCGGATATAGTATTTTCGATACTAAAGTAGATTTCCCCGAACCGCTTACCCCTGTTACAACGGTAATTACATTGAGTGGGAATTTTACATTTATATTCTTGAGGTTATTCTCCCTGGCTCCTTTTATTTCTACAAAGTGGTTCCATTTGCGCCTTGAATGCGGTATGGGAATCATCATCTCGCCCGAAAGATATTTGGTAGTCATACTTTTTGTTGACTTTTCGAGTTGGCTGAAATCGCCCTGAAAAACCACTTCGCCGCCAAGACGGCCTGCTCCCGGACCTATATCTATAATTTGGTTGGCCGATCGTATAATCTCTTCATCATGCTCAACCACAACCACGGTGTTACCTTGCGATTTGAGGCGTTGCAATACCGATATAAGAAGCTGTGTATCACGCGAGTGCAATCCTATGCTTGGCTCATCGAGAATGTATAGCGAGCCCACAAGTGAGCTCCCCAGTGAGGTGGCAAGGTTAATGCGCTGGCTCTCACCACCCGAAAGGGTAGAGGAGAGGCGGTTGAGTGTAAGATATTGCAATCCCACATCATTGAGGAACGATAATCTCGACTGTATCTCAAGCAGTAACCGTCCGCCTATTTTTTGCTCGTGAGGAGTAAGTGTTAAACTATTGAACCACTCCTTCAGTTCGCTTATTGGCAATATCACTAAATCGCTGATACATTTACCGGCTATTTTTATATATGTTGTCTGCTTCTTTAGTCTTGTGCCTTTACATTCGGGGCATGTTGTTTTGCCGCGATATCGCGAAAGCATCACTCGAAACTGTATTTTGTACTGTTTCTCTTCCACATATCTGAAGAAGTCGTCGATACCTTTTGCACGTCCCATGCCATGCCATACTGTGTCTTTCTGCTCTTGTGTGAGTTCGTAGTATGGTTTATGCACCGGAAACCCGGTTTTTGATGCATTAATAATGAACTGGTCTTTCCACTCGCTCATCTTTTCGCCTTTCCAGCAGGCTACAGCATCTTCGTAGAGTGACAGGTTTTTATTTGGGATAACCAAATCTTCGTCAATACCTATTACATTTCCAAAACCTTCGCATCGTGGGCAAGCTCCAACGGGATTGTTGAAGGCAAACATGTGTTCGCTAATCTCTTCAAACTCAATGCCATCGGCCTCAAGTTTATTGGAGAATACTATGTCTTCGCTCCCTGATTCGTTAAACACTCTGAGTATGCATTCGCCCATTCCCTGGTAAAATGCAGTCTGCACCGAGTCGGCAAGGCGGCTTATGGTATCTTCATCATTGCTGGCTGCCAGTCGGTCTATTACCAGAAATAGTGGTTTATCGCAACTATGGCTTGAAGCTGTAAAATCATCTATTCTGTAGAAAGTGCCGTCGTGCTCTATGCGGCTGAAACCCTGCTGCGCCAAGGTGTTGATATGCTCAATGCAGTCTCTGCCCTGTGGCACTATAATATGTGCAAGTAGCGCCACTCGAGTGCCGGGTGCCAGGTTGCTAAATGCTTGAGTAACATCTGTAACAGTGTGCCGCTTGACTTCATTACCCGAAAAGGGTGAGTAAATCTTACCCAAACGGGCAAAAAGAAGTTTTATATAATCATACACCTCGGTAGATGTGCCCACAGTTGAGCGAGGGTTGCGGGTGTTGACTTTTTGCTCTATGGCTATTGCCGGTGGAATACCCTTGATATAATCGACCTCGGGCTTGTCTATTCTGCCAAGAAATTGGCGGGCATATGAACTCAAACTCTCCACATATCGTCGTTGACCCTCGGCATAAAGAGTATCGAATGCCAATGATGATTTACCCGAACCAGATACTCCGGTGATTACAACAAGCTGATTGCGAGGTATTTTAACGTCAATATTCTTCAGGTTGTGTACTCTGGCGCCTTTAACTTCTATATAATTTTTCGACATGTTATCTCCTAATCAAAACACAAAGATACCTATTTGTAAAGATATCGAAAGTTATAAAAGAACAGTTTTTTATAATAAAGGTTGTTGGTTCTGATTTTTTTTTGTTTCTTAGCATTGTTTAATAATCATAAAATTAATTGCCTATAGATACAGATATACTCCTCTAATTATTTGATTATAAATATGAAACAGGTGAATAATCTGTCGGATGAAGAGCTTATAAAGCTATTCGTTACGGGCAATGATGATAGTATTGACGTGCTTATTGACCGTCATAAAAATAAAGTATTCTCATATATCGTTATGTGCGTGAGGCACTACGACTTGGCTGATGATATTTTTCAGGATACATTTTTAAAGGTTGTCCAGTCACTCAAGGCTGGTAAGTATCAGGAAAACGGCAAGTTCTCTTCGTGGGTAATGCGCATTGCCCATAACCTCATTATAGACCATTTCCGCAGACAAAAAAGTATGGCTTGCATCTCTAAAGATGACTGCGATTATGATCTCTTTAATCATGTGAAGTTTGCCGAAGCTTCTATTGAATCGAAAATGGTGTATGACCAACTTCTAAAAGATATAGCAGGGCTTGTGAAGTATTTGCCTGATAATCAGCGTGAAATTGTGGAGATGAGGCATTACAAAGGGCTTAGCTTTAAAGAGATAGCCGAAGAGACTAATGTGAGTATCAATACCGCATTAGGCCGTATGAGATATGCAATAATCAATTTGCGTAAAATGGCGGAGGAAAATAATCTGACAATTAATTTCTAACTCTTTTTATGCAATATATATTCTCGTAGGTCGTTTTAAAAATAAAACAATGCCTATGAAGTATTTATACACCGATTATTCAAACTACAGAGCCAATGTTGAGAGAGCGAATTATTTCTTCACTCTTTTTGATGCTATTCCAGATGCTTTATTTAAAAATAGGGGAGTGTCGCCATCATTAGCATCTATAAAAAAACTGAAGCTTAAAGTGAAACTTGTAGAGGACGCTGAAAAGAATAATGGCTTGAGTTAATAGCTTTTTTTGATAAAAGATTACCCGTTAAGGAGATTAAAATAGCATCTCACCTAACGGGTATTTTTATCTGTTTAAATTTCTATTTTTTTCAGATGTCAGTTGTAGAATGTTTTTTTAAACGCCTGATATCCTTCTTTCTTTTTCACCACGCTTACCCAAAGAGCCGAAATAAATCCTAATCCATAACCCACCGTCTGCACTAGCGATGCGTAGGTTGACATAAATGCCACTTGCACTGATTTTGTTTTAATAATTGCATCTGCAAAAATAACTATTGGCAGCACAATGTAAGGAAGTATGAATAACCAGCACCAAAATATGGCTAGAGTTATCAATACAGGAATGGATAACACAAAAAGTGATGGGAAAAGATGCACAATTTTTAGTGATCCTTTATGTCGTTTGGTTAACTTCACACGAGCTGCTCCAGAGTTAAATACCTGTTTGAAGAATGACCTGAACGTGTTACGGCGTTTATGATATACAAACGTGTCGGACACCAATCCTATCTTCAATCCTGCCTGGTGTGCCCTAAGACTGAAATCGAGGTCTTCGCCAAAACGCATATTTGCAAATCCGCCTAATTCATTGAATTTATCGCGTTTCACTCCCAAGTTAAAACTGCGTGGGTAGAACTTATCGAGCTTACGTTTCCCACCTCTAATACCACCGGTGGTAAGTACAGAAGTCATTGAGTATGATATTGCTTTCTGAATGGGGGAGAAGAAGGCGTGTGCCTTATCCGGACCTCCGAAACAGTCTAAATCATCATGCTTAAGATGCTCCAGTATTTTATTGAAATAGTCGGAGGGAATTACGCAGTCGGAATCGAAAAATAGAAGATACTCGCCCTTGGCATGTTGAGCACCAAAGTTGCGCGCCAATCCCGGTCCTGTATTTTCCTGATAAATATACTGTATGTCGAGTTGGCTCTTAAAATGACTTATCTCGTGCTCACAAGTATCTGTCGATCCATCTTCAACAACAATAACTTCCATATGCGACTTTATGAGCTGCATGGTTAATGAATCAAGCAACTCTACAATCTCATCAGGACGGTTATATACTGGTATTATAACAGAAAATTTAATCATATAGGAAATCCTCTTTATTGAACTTTCTATTCAACTTTGAAATAGCTTTGCATAAATATATAAAAAGGTTCAAATATCCGAATAAATAATGCTAATAATTCTTAAACTAATCTTTTTGTTCCCTTTGTTTTCTTCAATGGGTTAAATAGTTGTAAATTATAACAAATCACTTTTAAATCTTGAATAATTATTGCAAATTTGCACGTCTTACGATTGAAATATAGCTAATTATAACAAAATTGAATATTTAATTTTGAAAACAATGATAAAAAGTCCACTTCAGATTGCCAGGAGCAGTTACGCTCCAAAAATTCCTGCTTCTATTAAGGGAGGTACCAAGCTTGTAGTAGGAAATGCTACAGAGTCGGTGGCCGATCAGGCTGATATTAAGGAGATGTTCCCAAACACTTACGGAATGCCTATTATCACTTTTGAACCCTCTTCTGAAGCAACAAAAACAGAGATTAAGAACGTTGGTGTTATCCTTTCCGGTGGTCAGGCTCCGGGTGGTCACAACGTAATTTCAGGCCTTTTTGATGGATTGAAAAAACTTAACAAAGAGAATAAACTGTACGGTTTCCTTGGAGGCCCAAGCGGTCTTGTAGAGAATCAATATATTGAAATTACTGCCGAACTGGTTGATCAGTATCGTAATACAGGTGGTTTCGATATTATCGGTTCGGGACGTACTAAACTTGAAGAGGCTGAGCAGTTTGATATTACCTATCAGAATTGTAAAGCACTAGGAGTGAATGCGCTAGTTATTATTGGTGGTGATGACTCAAATACCAATGCTTGCGTACTAGCTGAGTATTTTGCACAGAAACAGTATGACCTTCAGGTTATTGGTGTGCCCAAAACCATTGATGGTGACCTTAAAAACGAGATGATCGAGACCTCTTTTGGTTTTGATACAGCTTGTAAAACTTATAGCGAACTTATTGGTAACATACAGCGTGACGCCACTTCTGCCAAGAAATACTGGCACTTCATTAAGCTGATGGGCCGTTCGGCTTCGCACATTGCACTTGAGTGTGCTCTTCAAACTCAACCCAACATTGCTATTATCTCTGAAGAGGTTGAGGCTAAACAACAGACACTTGACGATGTGGTTAACTATATCGTTAATATTGTTCTTCAACGTGCCCGCAATGGCGAAAACTTCGGTACTATCCTTATTCCCGAAGGTTTGGTTGAGTTTATTCCTGCAATGAAGGCTCTTATTGCCGAGCTTAACGACCTGCTTGCACAACACGAGGAGAAACTTATGTCGTTTGAGGCTAATAAAGAGAGACGAGAGTTTGTAGCAAACCTTCTATCACCTGCTTCTGCCGAGGTATTTGTGTCTCTTCCCAATAACTTTGCCAATCAGTTGATGGCCGATCGTGACCCACATGGTAACGTACAGGTATCGCTTATCGAAACTGAAAAGCTTCTTATCGATATGGTTAAAGCCAAAATTAAGAAGATGAGAAAAGCCGGCGAAGTTGAGTATAAAATTAGCGGACAGCCTCACTTCTTTGGATATGAAGGCCGTTGTGCTTCACCAACTAATTTCGATTCAGACTATTGTTACTCATTAGGCCAGGTTGGTGCACTCCTTATTGGTGCAGGCAAAACCGGTTATATGGCTTCAGTGCGTAACCTTACCAAATCTGCCGACCAGTGGATTGCAGGTGGTGTGCCCATCACTATGATGATGAATATGGAACGCCGTCATGGTAAGATGAAACCCGTAATTCAGAAAGCACTTGTGAGACTAGATGGTGCGCCATTTAAAGCATTTGCTGCAAGTCGCGATGAGTGGGCTTCAAAAACAAGCTATGTATATCCTGGTCCAATACAGTATTTTGGTCCGTCGGAGGTGTGCGATGCTACTACAAAAACTTTAGAGCTTGAGCAGAACTAATCTGTAAGATTAAGTGTTATAGAAGAACCGGAGAGATATTTCTTTTCGGTTTTTTTTTATTGAAATTTAATTCTATGCTGAATTTTGTAGCACTCTCAGAAGCAGCCTCCATTGCCTTGCATAGCATGGTGCTGATTGCCAAAAGCGACAGGCGGCTTAATGTGGTGGAGATATCAGAAATAACCGGTAGTTCTAAGCACCACGTGGCAAAGGTAATGCAAAGGCTATCAAAAGAAGGACTCGTATCATCCAATAGAGGTCCAAGCGGTGGCTTTGTGCTTAGTAAAGATGCCCACGAGATTACTCTTCTTGATGTATATGAGGCAATTGAAGGCCGAATGGATGTGTATAAATGCCCCGGGAACCGCACCGAATGCCCATTCGACAGTTGCATTTTGGGCGACCTTACCAATAAATTGGGAGGTGCCTTTAAGGATTATCTTGAGAATAAGACGTTGGCCGACTACATGAAGTAGCCGGTTAAATATCGTTCTTAAGGTTGAAAACATGGCATGCCGCAATGGCTGCCGTCTCGGTGCGAAGTCGGGCAGTACCCAGTCCGGCCTCGGTAAAACCATTTTTTATGGCCAGTCCAACCTCTTCTATCGAAAAATCACCTTCGGGTCCTATGAGTATTAATGAGCGGCTGGATTTCTTCAGGGAGATGAATAGATGTGGCAATGTGCGGCGGCAGTGCAGTATAAATTGTGAGTCGTAGCCACTGGCATTGGTTATGAGGTTTTGAACTTTAACGGGCTCATTCAATTTTGGAAGATAATATTTTAATGACTGCTTCATGCCGGCCACCAATATTTTTTCGAGCCTGTCCGTGCGCACTTTATCACGCTCGGAATGGTTGCATATAATTGGAGTAATTTCATTTATGCCTAGTTCGGTCGCTTTCTCAAGAAACCACTCAAATCGATCGATGTTTTTAGTAGGTGCCACAGCCATATGCAAGTAGTGTGGGCTAGGTTCCACAGTAGTGGTAGTAACCAGCTCCAACGTACATTTTTTTGGGTTTGCATCGATGATTCTCGACTGATAAAGAACTCCGTTTCCATTGGTTATATTGAGTATATCGCCCACTTTATGCCTCATTACGTTTATGGCATGTCGGCTCTCGTCAATACAAAGCACACCGTTACCCTCAAATTGCGAATCGTAAAGAAGTTCCATATCAATGCATATTAAAAAATTATGGCACTAAAGTAATACAAATTACCCAACGTTGCGAGTTACTACTGTAAATGATAATATAAAGGTAATGTAACTGTAAATGTAGTTCCTATATTTTCTTCCGATTCAACCTCAATGGTGCCTTTCATTAATGTAACCAGGTTCTTAGTTATCGAGAGTCCTAACCCTGTGCCACCATATATTTTGAATATGCTTTCATCATGTTGCCTGAATCTGTCATAAATAAACGGCAACGACTCCGATGGAATACCAACTCCGGTATCTTTGATGCAGAAAACGATATGTTTATCCAGTTTCTCAATTCTTAGCTCTATGCTGCCCTTTTCGGTGAATTTAACCGAATTGGTAAGCAGGTTGAGCAATATCTGTTTCAAACGGTGTGGATCGGAGCTTATTTCCATTTCTATTAGCTCAGGTGGGCATGTAATAAGGAATTCTATACTCTTTGAACTGTTATTTATCTGGTTTAAAATTATGTTTTTAATAGGACAAACTAGTTTCTCAAGATTAAATTGTTCGTAATTGAAAGTAAGATATCCCGACTCTATTTTTGAGAGATCTATAATATCATTTATCAGGTTTAGTAGGGTGTCGCCGCTTGATTTTATTATTTCAAGGTATTGTTTTTTCTCATAATCAATATTATCTAATCCCATCAATATTTCGGTGAATCCTATAATGGCATTCATCGGGGTTCTAATTTCGTGCGACATATTGGCTAGAAAGGCCGACTTAAGTTTATCCGATTTTTCGGCTTTTTCTTTTGATAGTTTAAGCTGCTCTTCAACCTCTTTTCGTTCACTTATGTTTATTATTATACCGCTTATCTGGATAGGACTTAAATTTTTTGACCATTGTGATATTTTTCCAAACACCATAAACCATTCATAGATGCCTTGAGCATTCTTAATTTTAATCTCTTTAGAGAAATGAGATGAATGTTGTTCTTTAATATCATCAATAATATCTTTAAGGCCTTTCAAGTCATTCTGATCCATGTTCTCTTGCCATGAGCCAAATTCAGCCTTATAATCTTTTATGTTATTGTATCCTAATAGGTGAACCAACTTTTCAGAGACATAAAAATGCTTTGTCATTATATTTACATCCCACAATCCGGCTTTGGCAGCATCAAGAGCTACATCAAGAAGCATACGACCTTTGTTACGTTCTTTTTCGGCCTTGTTCTTTTTTCTTATTATTGATACGAATAGAAGTGTAATTACAAACCCTGCTGAAACCATGCCTAGAGTGAAGATTAAGATAGACTCGTTGGCTTTAAACCAGCTTATTTTTGGATTAATCCATTTTGTTTCGGGTGGAAATTTACTTTTTGGTATTTTTAGAGCTTCACACACCTGCTCGTCGGCCATCCATACATAGGAATTGTGGGTTATAAATGGTGGTACAAACCCGTTGGTTTTTAGTTTTCTAATCATTAACCTTGCTGCGGTGCTTCCTTGGTCGTCGCCTTTAATTACTCTTCCTCCTATAGCCAGGTTATTCAAAAAGAAATCCCACGGCCCCATTATTACTCTGTTTTCTATTTTGTTGAGGTGGTAGATATACTCTTTAGTTAGTTCGTTGGATATATTGCTTCTTCGAGAGAAAAGGCTTAAAACAAATATGAGTTTGTTGTTGAAATCGATACTTTTTATCTCATTACTAAAAATATCAGCCTGATCGAGGTAAATAAATCTGTGTTTGAAGGGTGCCGAATCCTCTATGGCAGATGTCATAAGTATTGAACCGGTAAGGGTTGAGTCAGTTATAAATATAATTTCATCCAGATTGGGAATTATTTTTTTAGCTATGTTTATATTCGATTTTATATCAATATTTTCGCCCACACCGTTAATAAGAGTTGTGTCAACATATTGCCTATATTTGTCGGGCTCGTTTATGCCGCAAAAAGTGACCGGTATTTTACCCCAAATCTCTTCACCATAATCTATAATAAAGTTTAATGCACTATTATCAGAACAAATTATAGCATCAAAAAAACCCTTGTTATATTTAACTTTGTATAGCTCCTTCAGTATTTCAAAATAGTGGGGCGATTCTATCTTTTTTGTATCCATATATTCTGTAAAGGTGCGTATATCGTTATATATGGATGTTTCCCTCTCTATTGCTCTGTTGATATCCGAACTCCATTGAAATGCCTCATGGTAGGAGTGAAGTAATAGTATATTATACTCCTGTTTCTGACCACTGGCACATAATGACCCCAGCAGTAGATTAACTATTATAACCATACTTGTGCGAAAGCATTTTGAAGAGTATATGATATGACCAAATCTTCTCATATAGAATATAATGGGTGTATATATGATGCAAATATAATATTATTTAAAAAAACCCTACTCTGTAATGAATAGGGTTTTTAAAATTAATGCTATATGAGTCTAACTTTGATTTTTAAATGTTCGTTTTCCGTCCAATATTTGTCGGGCAAAATCTAAAATGGTACTGTCATCCAATTCGACGATACCTCCATCGGGCCCTTGTTCATAATGGACTCCCATTGATTTACCCCGACTGTAATTCCAACCGCCAAAATAGTTGCGCACTGTCTCTACGTCGAGGTTCAACTCCTCTGCAATGGCTTGCATGCTTCCGTCAGGCAGACTGTCCTTGATTCTCCTGAGCTGATTAAATGTTATTGTAGTACTCATATCGATTTGATTTAAGTGTTGCTACTTTGTTCTTCTCTAAGTTAGATTAATATATTTAAAAAACAAAAATATTATCGAAGAAATGTTTACAATCTTTATTTTCTAGCAACTTAAATCCTCTATATCCGTTGATAAATCGACAGTGTGGAGAAATAAAATTTTAAATGTATTTATAAACTATTTTTGCAGATATAAATACTGCGGCTATTAAAATAGTCATCGAAAGAGCAAGAACTCCTGGTGTAACTTTCCCAAATGATTCGGAAAGAGATTTTTTTAGAATCCTTTTGTTATGATGTTGAAGTACAAGAAAGCGCGGTATTACAATTAGGTAGAGTTTATATAGTAAAACCCCAACAATGATACCTACCAATGCACCTACTATTATATCACCCGGATAGTGAACGCCTAGATATATTCTTGAGTATGAGTTTATTAGTGCCCATGAAATAACCGATGTTGTGAAAAGTCGGTTTCTGAATACTAAAGATGTAAATAGTGCAAGACCGAATGTATTGGCGGCATGAGATGATATAAACCCAAAAGCTTTACCTCTCTTTCCCATTACTGTATGCACCATATCTTTAATTACGGGTTCGTGAGTTGGTCTGAATCGCTCAAAAAAATCTTTGAAAAATGTGGATGCTATTTGGTCGCATAAGGTTATAACGAGCACAATAAAAATGATGCTTATCAATCCTTTAGGACCTTGGTGTTTAAGGAATGCAAAAGCAAGTAATACATAGAACGGTATCCATGTAGCTGTTTGTGTAAATATGTAGAAAAATGCATCAAAATAGGGAGTATGCATACTGTTTAGATACAATAACCACTGCTTGTCGAGTGTAATAAGGAAATCGAGCATGTCTGTATGTTTTTTTTACAAATTTAGTATATCTATTTATATTTTGCGTATGAATTTTTAGTGTGCTATTAATAAATGTTAGTCTATTTAAGTTTTATTGTTGAATAAGGTGCAATATTTATGTTATTTTTGTGTCAATTCTAAATTTATGCTGAATTGTATTGTAATGTGATGAAAAAACGAGTACTGTTTTTAATTAATCCTATTTCCGGAGTAGGCCGCAAAAAGGTAGTAGAGAAGATTGTTACCGAGGAGGTCGATTCTAAAAATATCGATTATGATATTCTATACACTCAGTATAGAGGGCATGCCAATGAGATTGCGTGTGAATTTGCCAATAAGGTGGATGCCATTATTGCCATTGGTGGTGATGGTACTGTAAATGAGGTAGGGTCGGGGTTGGTTTATTCCAATACTGCGCTGGGCATAATTCCAACAGGGTCGGGCAATGGACTTGCAAGATTCCTAGAAATACCGCTTAAAATTAAGCAGGCAGTCTCTGTTATTTCATCGCTCAATTATAGGATGATTGATGTGTTGAAGGTAAATGACCACTATTCGCTTAATGTGGCGGGTATAGGGTTTGATGCTTATATAAGTCAGAAGTTTTCGGAGGTTAAAAATAGAGGCCCGCTACAATATATGAGGCTTATTACCCGTGAGTTTGCAACATATAAATCGGATAACTATAGTTTAAGTATCGATAACCATAAAGTAAGCCGTAATGCGTTTCTTATCAGTTTTGCCAACTCATCGCAGTGGGGCAATAATGTGCATATAGCTCCTGGTGCACAGATTGACGATGGTTATATAGATGTGTGTATTGTGGCCGATTTCCCTAAGTATGAAGGGCCGGCTCTGCTTATTTCTCTTCTCGACCAGTCGATTGATAAGAATAAGTATGATGAGATTATTAGAGCCAAAAGGATTCATATCTCACATCCGGAATCACTGTTGGGACATGTGGATGGCGAACCGCTAGTGCTTGGAAATAATGTGGATATATCTATACTTCCTCTGTCGCTGAAGGTTATTGTGCCTCCTGCCGATTTTAACCGGGGTTCGGTATTCGATCCTCTGCTTGAAATGCTACCGTTGTTGCCACAGTTACCGTCTATACCATTTTTGCCAAATCAGTATTCCAAGGAGAAGTGATTATCAATACAATATTATAGATGTTCAAATCTCTAAATATATAATATAAAAAAAGGCAGCTCTTTCGAACTGCCTTTTTGCATTATTTATCTTTGCTTTTGCTCTTCAGCTGTTGTTGTTGTTGCTGCTGGCGTGCCATCTCTTCGAGACGTTGTGCAAATTTAGATTTCTTTACAGGTTTCTTCTGATTGGCCTTAATCTGTTTCAGAAGTGCTTCTTCATCAACAAAACGACGTATTAGAAGTGTTTGTCCTACAGTGATTACAGTAGATACAAAGTAGTAATAGCTTAGTCCTGATGCATAGTTGTTGAAGAACACAAGGAACATAACAGGCATCATATACATCATTGTCTTCATGCCCGGCATTTGGTTGCTGCTTTGGGTCATTTCGGCATTGATGCGTGTGTAGAATATGTTCACCGCTGCCATCAACAGACAGAACAGGCTTATGTGGTCGCCATAAAGCGGAATTGTAAATGGCAGGTCGATAATAGAATCGTATGCCGAAAGGTCTTCAGCCCAAAGGAACGACTCCTGACGGAGCTCAATAGATGCCGGGAAGAAGCGGAACATAGCAAATAGTATGGGCATCTGAAGAAGCATAGGTAAGCAACCGCCCATTGGGCTTACACCCGCTTTCTTATACAGATTCATGGTTGCCTGCTGGCGTTCCATAGCTTTCTCTTTCGGTATTTTCTTGTTAATCTCCTCTATTTGAGGTTTAAGCACCTTCATCTTTGCCGTTGACATATACGACTTGTAGGTGAAGGGGAATAGCACCAATTTAATTAGTATGGTAAGTATCAGAATTATGATTCCGTAATTGCTAATGAAGCCTTCGAGGAATTTGAATACAGGGATAACCACTATCCTGTTAATCCATCCGAAGATTCCCCAACCTAAAGGTATAAGGCGTGTAAGTTCAAGGTCCTTATATTGGTTGAGTGTATAGAAGTAGTTGGGACCAAAGAAGAAGTTAAACTCTGCTTCGGTTGATTGGTTGAAGTCGAAAGGAATACCAACTTTAGCTTCCACATCGCGTATTGTGTTACCCTGATGGTCGTTATGTGGGTCGGATGATAGCGATGCACCTGTGAAAGGTGATTTTGCAATCAATATTGATGAGAAGAATTGATCTTTAAACGCCACCCAGTCGAGTTTTGTTCTGATATCTTCCTGCACCATCTTGCTTGCATTAAGCCAATCAACATCCGCCTGGTGGAAACGGTAATATACACCCGAATTTTGAACCTCCATAGCACGCCCTTTCTCTTGTGCAGGCATTGCCATCTGCCACTCAAGGTCGATGGCAGGTGTGTTGATTGAGAATTGGTTCTGTAGATTTACCGATTTGATGGTGAAATCAACCATATAGCTGTCATCCTCAAGGTTGTAGCTATATACTAACTTGCCCTCATTGTCGGCATCAACAATCATATCCACCGAATGTGCGGTAACATTAGCAGCCCTGAAATATAGGTCGTTGGTGTGGTAAACACGGTTATTGTGGTTGAATGGGAAACCAAAACGGTTTTGATCGCCATCAAACAATATCAGCTCTTTCTGTTGAAAGGTTTTGTACTCCTTAAGTTCGGCCGAGTAAATTCGTCCACCCTGGCTGGAAATTATTAATTTTATAAGATTGTTTTCTATGGTAAAGAACTGTTGCTCACCATCTACAGCATTGCTAATAGCACCATTAATAGCCGATGCTACCTGAGTTGCCGAGTCGGTAACAACTTCAATATTGGCTGCTGCTTCCCGTTGTGCTCTTGCAACACTGTCGTTATAAGCAAGTTCGGCACGTCTAACAGAGTCGTGATGCTGCTGCCACTGTTTTTGCTGCTCTTCGTTGGGCGCATTAAGCCACCAGAATAGCACCAGAATTAGGAAAATGAGTATTAAACCGGTAATAGACTGTTTATCCATTGTTATCTTTATCTTTTATTTATTTTCTATTGAGGCTTTTACAAACGCCATGAATATGGGGTGAGGCTTAAGCACTGTGCTGCTATACTCGGGGTGGAACTGTACGCCAACGAACCATTTGTGGTTGGGTAGCTCAACAATTTCAACCAATCCGGTATCGGGATTTATGCCACTTGCAACCATGCCTGCCTCTTCAAATGCTTTTTTGTAATTGCTGTTGAACTCATAGCGGTGGCGATGTCTCTCGTGTATTGATTCCGACTTATAGGCTTCGTATGCTTTTGTGCTTTTAGTGATTTTGCAGTCATAAGCGCCAAGACGCATTGTGCCACCTTTTTCGGTCACATCCTTCTGCTCCTCCATAATGTCGATTACGGGGTGGGTGGTAAACGGATTCATCTCGGTAGAGTTGGCATCTTCGTAATTTAATACGTTACGTGCATATTCCACAACCGACATCTGCATACCTAGGCAAATACCAAGGAATGGAACATTATTGAGTCGTGCATAGCGTATTGCTTCCAGTTTGCCCTCAATGCCACGATGGCCAAAACCTGGTGCAACTATTATTCCGTCGAGGTCGGCAAGATACTCTGCCGCATTATCTCTGGTGATATCTTCGGAGTGAATCAGCTGAAGGTCGGTCTTATGGTCATTATAGGTGCTTGCATGCACAAGTGCTTCAATGATAGATTTATAGGCGTCGGGTAGCTCCACATATTTACCTACCAATCCTATTTTAACTTTCTGGGTGGCATTTTTCATTTTGGCAAGAAATGCTTTCCAGTCGGTTATGTCGGTGTCCTCTTTTATGGGTAAGTTGAGTTTGCGAAGCACTATTTCGTCAAGTTTCTGCTCCTGCATCATTATGGGCACTTCATATATAGTGCTCACGTCGATGGATTGTATTACCGATTCTGGGTCAACATTACAGAACAGTGCAACTTTTTTACGAAGATCCATACCCAACTCCTGCTCGGTACGTAGCACCAGCACATCGGGTTGAACTCCCGCTTCGAGAAGTGCTTTCACCGAGTGTTGGGTAGGTTTGGTTTTCAACTCTCCCGATGCACTTAGGTAGGGCACAAGGGTGAGGTGGATAACCATTACACGGTTGCCCAGTTCCCACTTCATCTGGCGCACAGCCTCGATGTATGGAAGTGCTTCAATATCACCTACGGTACCGCCTATTTCAGTTATTACAACATCAAATTTATGGCGTGTACCCAATATTTTTATGTTTCTTTTTATCTCATCGGTAATATGAGGTATAATCTGAACCGTTTTGCCCAGATAATCGCCGCGTCTCTCTTTGTTTATCACATTCTGATAGATGCGGCCTGTGGTTACGTTATTGTCCTGCGAGGTGGGTACATTTAGGAAACGCTCATAGTGACCCAGGTCAAGGTCGGTCTCGGCACCATCTTCAGTAACATAGCATTCGCCATGCTCATATGGGTTGAGTGTTCCGGGATCGATATTAAGATATGGATCCAGCTTCTGAATAGTTACTCTGTAGCCTCTCGATTGAAGTAGCTTGGCTAGAGAAGCCGATATAATACCTTTACCTAGTGACGATGCTACGCCGCCTGTCACAAAGACATATCTTGAATCTGGCACAATTCTATGTTTTTAATTGTTAATAGAGTACAAGTTTACTTCTTGTTTTTAAAGCCACAAAGGTAGTAAAAATGGTGTAATATAGCTGTATTGAAATAATAATAAACAAAAAAAGCCGGTCGAAACCGGCTTTTTTTAGTTTATTCACCATCAATCAAATCGAGCTTTTTATTGAGTAGCTCAATGTTTTTGCGGTTATTATCTATTTTGTGGTTGAAGTCGCGTATAAGTGCATCCGACTTTTTCGACTTCGCAAAGAACCCTATGTTGTTCTCCCAAAGTGTTATGTCGTTCTCCAACTGTTTTATTTTGCTGATAATTTTATTGCGTTCGCTGTTGATCTTATCGTTGGCACCGCCTTCGCTTCTGAAGTTATCCAGTTTACTCTTGAATTTATGGATGTTCTTGTTGAACTCATCCATATTCAGGGCATCAAAATGCTTGTTAATCAGATTTCTAAACTCCTGAGTAATGTTCTCCTTATCGGCAATGGGCACATGTCCCACTTCATTCCAACGACTCTGAAACTCTTGCAGCTTTTTGAAGTTGGCATCAGTGTCGTCACTATTTTCATATTGTGCCAATTCAGCAATAATTGCCTGTTTTAGTTTCAGGTTCTCCTCTTGCGACTCATCTATCTTACTGAAAAATTTATTTTTCTGCTCGAAGAAGTGGTCACATGCAGTTCTAAATCTCTTCCATATGGCATCCGAATGTTTACGCGGCACAGCTCCTATCTCTTTCCATTTTTTCTGAATTTTGATGAAATTGTCGGTGGTTTTTTTCCAGTCGGTGCTATCCTGCATGCTTTCGGCCTGCACACATAGGTCGGTCTTCATCTGAAGATTGGTAACCTGATCGGATTTATATGACTTGAAAAACTCGCGTTTTGCATCAAAAAACTTATCACAAGCGGTTCTGAAACGCTCATATATAAGTGTATTATCTTTTTTAGGTGCAAACCCTATGGTTTTCCATATGTTTTGAAACTCAATGAGTTCGTTACTTTTGTCTTCCCACTCTTTGGGTGTTGTAAGGTCGTCGCTAACAAGGGCTTCAGCCTTTTCGCAAAGTTCAGTTTTTGCCTCCAGGTTCTTTTGAAGCTGATCTTTCATCCCCTCAAAGTGTGCCTGGTGTTTTTTATTGATGAGTGATGTTGTCTCTTTAAAACGATTCCATATCTCATCCTTTTTGTCGTGTGGCACCTGACCTATTTCGCGCCACATTTCATGATATTTCTGAAGGGTCTGGAACGCCTTTACTATTGACGGCTCAAGGAGTAGTTTCTCTGCTTTTTCGCAAAGATCGATTTTAGCTTCCAGGTTTTTTCGCATGTCAAGATCGCGTAACTCTTTGTTAATCTTGATGTATTCAAAAAAACTATCAACGGTGAGGTTATACGACTCTTCCAGTTCTTTATATTTATCTTGCGGCACATGGCCTGTGCTTCGCCATTTTTCCTGAAGCTCTCTGAACTCGTTGAAGATGGCGTGCATTGAATCAGGACGGTTAATTAAATCTTTAATACCGTCGATTACTGCAAGTTTCTTGGTGTAGTTATCTTCTTTTTCCTTTTCCTGACGAGCTATGTAATTCTGTTTTTTCTCTTTGAAGGAGTTAAACAGCTCTCTCATTCGGGCATTTAGAGGGTCGTCTTGTTTTGGCGCAGGTTCCTGATTTTCTTCACCATCATCGGTAGCTTTAAGCTCTTCGTTTTGCTGTTTCTGTTTAGCGATGAACTCATTATGAGCCTGTTCAATATCTCTAATAGTAGAGCTAAAATCGTCGGATTTCAATAATTCTGATACATGATTAATCAACTCTTCAGGTGTGAGAGTTTTGAAATCGATTACTGCAACAGTTACTTTTTCAGCTTCAGGTTCAATCTGTTCTTTTGTTGATATTTCACCTATCTCTGAAGTCTGTTCTGACGAAAGTTCATTGGTCTGCGTATTTTCAACCGGTTGGGTTGAATCCAAATTCGGCTCTGGTTGAACCGGATTGTTTAGATCTTTTGTTTCCATAAAGGTGCATGTAATAGGTTAAGTAACCTGTTAGTTATATTTTCTACGAATATATTGTTATTCGTGGAATAGCAAAAATTTTTTTTGAAAAATAGAATAATTTTTTATGAATATCGCATGTTTGATGGTTATTTTTAGTTGATGAATACAATATAATGCTTTTTATTGGATAGTTGGTGAGGGTGAGGAAGGAAAGCCTTAAAAGCCGAGGAGCGGCAACTGAATGGTAAGAGAGTTTAAAAGTTTAATAGTTAAATAGTGGAATAGTGGAATTGTCTTGTTGTGTGGGATGGGTATCATGGCTTCTGGGTTGAAGAGATAATTGAAGGGGAGCGAGAGTGATGAGAGTTCGTTGTTCGTTGGTAGAAAATAGATGGTAGAAGGTGGGGGTAGATAGTTTCAAAAATCTGCAACTCTCTATATTGCTGATTGTTGTAGCTCCAGGGGAGCGAAATCTTTGTAGCATAAAAGTTGCGAGGTGGTAAGAGCTCAGGTGGAAGGTGGAAGGTCGAGGGTGGATGGGGTGCGTTCGTAATTCGTAGTTCGTGATTCGTAATTCGTAATTTGTAGTTCGTGATTCGTGATTCGAGGGGCGTAATTCGTAATTCGTAGTTCGTGATTCCTAACCCCTAACCCCTAACCCCTATTCCTATTATACTATTTCCTAATCCCTCTCACAAGTTGCATATTCCCCGATTTCCTATAACTTTGTCGAAATTTTTTGAAGAATAGGTTATGCGCATTGATATTCTTACACTTTTCCCAGAGATGTTCGAGGGGCCGTTTAGCGAATCGATTATCCGTCGTGCACGCGAACGTGGTCAGGTAGAGATAGTTACACACGATATCAGGAATTACTCAACCGATAAACATAAGAGGGTTGATGACTACCCGTTTGGCGGTGGTGCAGGCATGGTTATGATGATTGAGCCCATTGCAGCATGTATCGAAGATTTAAAATCGCAACGCAATTATGACCATATTCTTTTTATGACTCCCGATGGTAAAACATTGAACCAGAAGACGGTAAATACATTGTCGCTTGCCGGTAATATTATGATTCTTTGCGGTCATTATAAAGGTATCGACCATAGAATACGCGAGCACTATATTACCGGCGAAATATCTATAGGCGACTATGTGCTTACCGGTGGCGAACTTGCTGCTGCAGTGGTGGTTGACTCTGTGGTGAGGCTTATCCCCGGCGTTATTTCCGACGAGACATCGGCTCTTACCGATTCATTTCAGGATAACCTTCTTTCACCGCCTGTATATACCCGCCCTGCCGAATTCAATGGCTGGAAAGTGCCTGATATATTGTTGAGCGGCCATGAGGCGAAAATTGACCAATGGCGCGAGCAGCAAGCATTGGCGCGTACTAAACTGTTACGCCCCGATTTGCTTGATGATAATTAATAGCATTGTGATTGTGTGGCAGGGAGTTAGCCCTTGCCGCATAGCTCTTTAAAGGTGCAATATCTACACGATGCTTCATTTTCGGTTTGTGTAAATTCCACTTTCCTGTCAAATATCTCATCTATCACAGTACCAAGGCCTTGCGCATATTGATTCTTGTGCTCCTCAAAATCGATGGGCGAATATTTTTTATCGAAGCCTTTTATGGTAACATCGGTGCTGTACCCGGGGTCAAACAACATCTTCATCCACATTACGCCCGGTTGCAGAGTCTCGGCACCTTCTGCGGTGTAGTCGGTTAATAGGCCGTACATCATTGTTTGAAATACAGCTTTATTGTCGTTATGCTTTTTATTGTCAAACAATGCATCTATACTGTCGATTTTATGTTTGCCTTTGCCTGTTTTGTAATCAATAATATATAATTTACCATCTTTAAGGTGAAGCCTGTCTATAACCCCGCCACTATTTACCCGCAGCCCGGAAGGAGTTGTATATACAGCTTTTATTTTACGTTCGGCATCAATAAAAACGAACGGAGTTATGCTCTTTTCATGCTCAAAAAATCGCTTTATATAATTTTTTATCACTTCAAAAATAATGATGTTCTTGCCCTGAATATCTTTGCCTGCCTGATTGCCAAGCTGCATTGAGAATGCTTTTCTGATGTTTTTATCCTGCTCTTTATCATCATTAAGCCATTTATCAATAATTTCTGATGATATGATTTTCTTTTTGTACGGAGTGTAATAATCTTCAAGTACTTCGTGGAATATTTTTCCGAATATGCGGGCATCTGCCTCTTCTGCAACTTCTTCTGTTTCAACTATTCCTGCTACTTTATCGAAGTAAAAGCGTAGCGGACACTCAATATATTGCGATATTGCACTGGGGGATAGGTATGAATTTCCTCCTTCAATATATTTTTCGAGTATGGTTATTATGTTGTCATCTTTGATAACCGACAGCACTGGGTGTTTAAGCAGGTTTACAGGTTGTACCGATGTTTGCTCCATTGGGGTGGCATCGAACTGGTACTTAAGTTGGAACAGGAAACGGCTCATTTCGCTACCTGCTGCCGCTGAATATAGTAGCTCCACTTTTTTGGCACGATGAATAAGCCTGAAGAAGTAGTAGGCAAATATATTATCCTGAAACTCGATGGTGGGCAGTCCGAATCCGGTGCGTAATCCGTAGGGAATGAAGGTGTTGGCTGCATTGGTTTTAGGATATACGCCCTCATTCATATCCAGTATTATCAGTTTTTCAAAGTCAACAGCCCTCGTTTCGAGTATTCCCATTATCTGCAGTCCTCCAAGCGGCTCGCCCTTGAACGATACGGTCTGTATCTCGGCAATGCTTCTGAACAGTTTGAACCAAGTTTCGGGGTTTATTGCTATGTTGTTGTTTTTCAGAAGTATATCTTCAAATCTATTGAGGGCGGTATATAGTGTGTTGATAAATTCACGCTCTATTTTATGGCTGTTATCCTTCGATAGTGAGTTGAAAATTATGGCTACGATATTTTTCAGGTATGCCGAAAGTTTTGATGCATCATCATTTCTTTTGAAGATGGATGATAGCAGGTTGTCGCCAGCAAATATCGCCGATGGCACATATATCATCTTTTCGTTAAGCATTCTCTCCCTAATGGTTGCAGTGTCGATATCGGCATTGATTGTTATGTATGGGTGTTGCAGTATCGACAGCACGTTGCGGTGGTTAAACCATGTTTCACTCTTATCGTTGCGGCTGTTTTTCTGTAGCTGATACAGCAAATCCACCAAACCATAGGCGGGTGAGTTGCGTAGCGGGTATCCCATGGTTACGTTCACCTTCTCAATGGGATCGGGAATGGAGTAAAGCACCGGAATCAGCATGTTTTCATCGGTTAGCACCACTGCGCTGCGTTGGTCGTCGGTATATTCGTTTTTCAGGAAACGGGTAATCTCGCCGTTTTGCTCCATTGGATGCGCCACGGCAGTGATGGTTATCTCCGGGAAACTGTTGTTCACCGGCATTGCCCAGTTGCGGGGAGCTGGGTACCTGAGTATGTTTTCTGAAAGGAACATAGCGGCTCCCGATGCCTGCGAAGGGGTGTTACTTTGAATAATTGTGGAGCTGTAATCCCAGAAAAAATGCGCACGGTTCTGCTTCTGCAAAAATTTGAAAAGTATATGTTCGGAAGTGGTCAGTGCGTTAAATCCTGCAAATACGTATGTTGTTGAGCCATTGTCGAATGTGGCATGTTGCTTAATGCGGTTGGCAGTTTCGAAATATTGCATTCCGGCATATGCCAGGTTTTTTGCCTTTAACTCCTCTTTAAACTGATTGTAAATAAGAGGTAGTTTTGTCCACATATCCAGAAATTTTTTCTGCTCTTTGGATAGTCTTTCGAGGTGAAATGCGCCCCAAAATGACTCTATGGCCTTACGCTGATTGGGCGTGAGGTGGCTGTAGTCATCATCAAGTGCTTTATAGTCAATTAAGTTACGAAAAATGGTGTCGGCATCAACCATATATTTATCGATATCATCAAAATCGGCAAGTATCATTTCGCCCCAGGGCAGGAACTCATCAAACGGCGCTTCTTCTTCCATAACTTGCTGATATATACGGTGTAGTGTGAATAGAAGTGTAATCTGATCGGCAGTTATATATGAGCCGGCATCGGCAAAAAGGTCGTTGATTGTGACTATGCGTGGCGCAAATATGGGGGTGTCGATGATTTTGCTAATATAATCGGTGAAAAATACACCTGCGCGACGACTTGGAAACACAAAACAAATTGATGATGAATCTGTTTTTAATATATCGTGATAGTGCTCTGCTATTGAACCAAGAAAAGTATGATTGATATCCATGCCTTTTTCATTTTTAAGAATAGGCTAAGATAACCTTTATATTTTTATAGGAATATTAGAGAGAACTGTTAATTTTGAATAATAACGGTAAATTTTTGTTTTCTATGGATCAATTTTCGTATGTGGGTAACAGCGATATAAAAGCTATTGAACAACTATATCAACAGTATATTGATAATCCTGAGTCGGTTGATGAGGGATATCGCCATTTTTTTAAGGGATTCGATTTCGCACTTAAGAATTTCGAGTCTCAAAAACCGGCAGAGCAATATGTGGGTAAAGAGTTTTTAGTTGTTAATCTTATTCAGGGTTACAGGCAGAGAGGTCACCTTTTTACTGCCACCAACCCTGTGCGTGCGAGGCGCAAATACTTCCCTACTCTCGATATCGAGCATTTTGGGCTGTCGGAAGCTGATATGTCCACGGTTTTTGAAGCCGGAAATCAGATAGGAATTGGTCCTGCCACTCTCAAGAAGATTATTGGGCACCTTAAGGCAACTTATTGCAGGTCGGTGGGTGCCGAGTATCTGTATATGCAAGAGCCGGTACTCATTAATTGGGTGGAGAGAGCCATGGAGAGTAACAGGGCGACTCCTAATTATGATAGTGAACGTAAAAAAACTCTTTTCCGACTGCTTAAAAGGGCTGTTGGCTTTGAGCAGTTTGTGCATAAGAAGTTTGTGGGGCAAAAACGTTTCTCGCTCGAAGGTAGTGAGGTGCTTATTCCTGCCCTTCATGCCCTTATCGAAAAGGGAGCAAACCTTAATATTGAGGAGTTTGTGTTTGGCATGGCCCACCGCGGACGGCTTAATGTGCTTGCCAACATCCTCAAAAAGCCATACCGCAATATTTTCAAGGAGTTTGAGGGCGATGAGTATGAGGATAATATATCACTGGGCGATGTGAAATATCATATGGGTTACGACAATAAGTTTGTTACCGAATGTGGTAAAAATGTGCGCATAAGCATGGTGCCCAACCCGTCGCACCTCGAAACGGTGGGACCGGTGGTGCAGGGTATATCCCGCTCGTTGATTGATAATAAATACTCGGGCGACTTCAGTAAACTGGTGCCGGTGATTATTCATGGCGATGCTGCCGTTGCATCACAAGGTGTGGTGTATGAGGTGTTGCAGATGTCTCAACTGCCGGGCTACAAAACCGGCGGTACAATACATATCGTAGTCAACAACCAGGTTGGATTTACCACTAACTACCTCGATGCTCGTTCATCAACCTATTGCACCGATATTGCAAAAGTTACCCGCTGCCCTGTGTTTCACGTTAATGGTGATGATGTGGAGGCGATGGTTTATACCATTGAGATGGCTCTTCAGTTCAGGGCACGTTTCAATATGGATGTATTTATCGATATCCTTTCTTATCGTAAATATGGTCATAATGAGGGAGATGAGCCTCGATTTACGCAACCAACTCTCTATAAGGCTATTGCCAGTCATCCTAACCCAAGGGATATCTATGGCCGCCAGCTGATTAATGAGGGCGTAATGAGTGAGGATGAGCTGAAAAGGCTTATTGATGAGTTTGATGCCGAACTGCAGCAGGAACTTGAGGCGGCAAAAACCATTGAGAAGGTTAAGATTCAGCATTTTTATGGTGATGTGTGGAAAGGTTTTAGATTTCCGGAGAATAAGGATTTTGAGGAGTCACCCATGCGTCATTTCCCTAAAGATAAGCTGTTGCGCATTCTCGGTAGGATAAATCATCTGCCCGAAGATACCCAGTTTTTCAAGAAAGCCATTAAAATAGTTGACGACCGTAAAGCAATGGTAGAGGCAGGGCATCTCGACTGGGCTATGGGCGAACTGCTGGCTTATGGAGTGCTGGTGGATAGCAAAGTTCCGGTGAGGCTTAGCGGTCAAGACTCGGTGAGGGGTACGTTTGCCCATCGCCATGCGGCCTTTACGGTTGAGAATAACGACCAAACCTACATCCCATTGCAGCATATAAGTGACGGGCAGGCACCGTTCACGGTTTATAATTCATCACTTTCAGAATATGGGGTGTTAGGCTACGAATATGGCTACAGCCTTACCAAGCCTGATGGCCTTAACCTGTGGGAGGCACAGTTTGGCGACTTTGCCAATGTGGCCCAGGTTATTTTCGACCAATATATATGCTCTGCACAGGAGAAGTGGGGCTTAATGAATGGCCTTGTGATGCTGCTTCCGCACGGTTTTGAGGGGCAGGGACCGGAGCACTCTAGCGCACGCATTGAGCGTTATTTACAGCTGGCAGTACGTAATAATATTCAGGTGGCCAACTGTACCACTCCTGCCAACTTTTTCCATCTGTTGCAGAAGCATGCCAGTGGCGATGTTAGAGTTCCGCTAATAATTTTCACCCCTAAGAGTCTGTTGCGTCATCCCAAGTGCGTGTCGCCGCTATCAGAGTTTGAGAATGGCCGTTTCCGAGAGGTGATAGATGATGAAGATGTGGATGTGGAAAAAGTGAGCAGGGTTGTGTTCTGTAGTGGAAAAATATATTACGATTTGCTGGCACAGAAAGAGAAACTTGGAGCCAGAGATGTGGCTGTAATACGTCTGGAACAGATTCATCCATACCCAATTAAGCAGATAAATGGCATCATTAAAAAGTATTCGGCTGCCAAGATTCACCTCTGGGCGCAAGAGGAGCCCGAAAATATGGGAGCATTAAGTTATGTGAGGCATCAGGCAGGCGATTTTGATTTTCTGCCTGTGGCGCGCCTGGCCAGCGGAAGCCCATCAACGGGGCTAAGCGGTCTTCACGTGATAGGGCAGGAGGAGATTGTGAGCAAGGTGTTTAAGAAATGTAACTGCGAGCTGAAAAACGACTACTGCGCACTGCAATGTGTGGATGGAAAATCGAGAAAAGAGATTCTTAAAGAGTATAAAAACTATCCCGAACCGCATCGTTTTACAATGTGAAAATGATGTGTTTAATGAAAAATCTTGAATTATGATAATAGATATTAAAGCGCCAACTCCAGGCGAATCTATAGCTGAGGTAGAGATTGCCTCATGGCTGGTTGCCGATGGCGATTATGTGGAGAGGAACCAGGACTTGGCCGAAATTGAGTCGGATAAAGCCACTCTCACCCTTGCAGCTCCCGAAGCGGGTAAGATATCAATCATTCAGCCACCGGGCGAGAGTGTGGCGGTGGGTAAGGTGGTGTGTACCATCGATACTTCAGTTGCCGGCAGCAAGAGCAGTATTTCATCATCAGAAACAAAAAAAGAGATTATAGAATATGCTGTTATTCAGGTAGATGCTGCAAAACCTGAACAATCTAAGGCTACTGCCACAGTTGTTGCCAATAGCAGTGACGCGAAGTATGAAAAGGTGCGCATCACGCCGGTTGCACGCAATGTGATGGCCGAAAAAGGGTGGAGTGTCGATGATGTGATTAGTGGGCTCCAACGGCTTTCGGCAAGCGATGTGGAGGCTATAATGGGGGCTGCAACAGCTATGTCTGCCGATATTGTAAAGAAATCGTCGCGAGAAACTAATCGCACGAAGATGAGTCAGTTACGCAAAAAACTTAGTCAGAGGTTGGTGGCCGTGAAAAATGAAACTGCGATGCTCACAACCTTCAACGAGGTGGATATGAGTGAAATAATGAGACTCAGAAGCAAGTTTCAGAAGGATTTTGTCGATAAACATGGTGTGAGGCTGGGCTTTATGTCATTCTTTATCAGGGCGGCGGCTCTCGCATTGTCAAAATTCCCGATGGTGAACAGCATGATTGAGGGCGAAGAGATTGTTACGCCCGATTATGCCGATATATCGGTGGCTGTGCAGGCTCCCAAAGGGCTGATGGTGCCGGTGATTAGGAGTGCCGAAACACTTTCGCTGGCTCAAATAGAGCATGAACTTAAGGAGCTGGCCGAAAAAGCCCGTAATAATAAATTGTCGTTGGAGGAGATGAGTGGAGGCACTTTCACCATTACCAACGGTGGCGTGTTTGGCTCAATGCTATCTACACCGCTTATAAATCCGCCACAATCAGCAATCCTGGGCATGCATAATATAATAGACCGCCCGGTGGCTGTTGATGGTAAGGTGGAGATAAGGCCAATGATGTATGTGGCACTTTCATACGACCACAGGCTGATTGATGGTAAAGATAGTGTTGGATTTTTAACGGAACTAAAAAAATATGTTGAAAAACCATCTCTTTTCCTTAGTCATGGTATGGATATTGATAAGGCAATACTGGATTTAAAAGAATAATTACAAAAATGTACGAAAGTGAACATCTGTTATACGCTTTCGTTCAAAATAAATCCGGTGTTGCAGTGTTAGTTTGTTGATTATTAGTGTTTTATCTAGTTTGGCATTGACATTGCAATCATCTTTATAAAGAATGTAAAATTTTTAAAATTATATAACGATGAAAAAGATGAATTTTAGCAGTGTAGTTACATTTATTGTACTTATGATGGTTGGAACCTTTGCCAATGCCGCTTCTTTAGTTAGCTTGAATGGCGAAACAAGTACTACAATGGGACGTTATGAAATTTCGGAGGTTGCTTCGGAAGAGATTAAGGGTGAGATGATGCGTAAATTCGAACTTAAGTATGAGAATGCTAAGGACGTTGTGGTTGTGTACATGAGGGCTACTTCTAAGTGCAACGAGTACAGTGTGTTGTCTAATGGCCTTGATATTCAGTACCTATGCAACAAAAAAGGTTTTGGTGCACGCCCATTGTCAGGTAAACTTCTTCGCCACAATCCTAATGTGGATGCTATGTTTGTGAATAACGACGAACTGGCTCGCCAGGAGAAAATTACCAACGGCGATCTTCCTGTGGAAGAGGCTTTGGGTTATATTGCCTGCTACTATCCTTCATTGGTAAAGCATATTGACTTGTTATAATTTCAAGTTTTCATAAAAAGTAGGTTTTGATTTTTGTATTGGGAGATGGGTGCTGAGGTATCCATCTTTTTTTTTACCACAAAAAGCACGAAAGGCACAAAAAGCTATATCCCGTATAGACGGTACAGGTACTGCGATATCTGCGTGGTCAGCGGGAGATATTATTTAACCATTCAGATAGTTTAGGAATTCTTTGCGCTCTTAGCGATGCCTTAGCGTTCTCCCGTTCTGACGGGACAAGTTCTGCGTGAACCAGTTTTTTTTACCACGAAAAGCACGAAAGGCACAAATAACGCCTCTCTACCCTCTATCCCTATATTTCTTGGGTGTCATGCCGGTATGTTTTTTGAAATATTGTCCGAAGAACGACGGATTGGCAAAATTAAGTTCGTCGGATATCTGCATCACGCTCAGTCGGCTGTTCTGAAGCAGGCCTTTAGCCCTGTTAATCACCGTGTCGTTAATCCAGAATAGCGCACCATTGCCGGTTTTCTCTTTTATTACTGCCGATAGATATCGCGGTGATACACATAATTGTTGTGCATAAAAATCAACATCTTTGTGTTTGAGGAAGTTACTTGCCATTAGATATAAAAAATTACGCACTAAGAACTCTTTTCTCGAAACTGCCTCCTGCTTAATGGGAGTTCCTTTTTTATAAATGGCAGCTATCTCGAAATACACTATTTTAAACAGGCTTTGTGTTATCTCGTGCCTGAATGGATGCCCTATGCTGCTGTTCTTTTCAATCAAACGGTGACACGCTTCCAGCAGGTTACGTTGTTCGTTGGCCGAAAGGGAGATGCACGGGTTTTCCCTAATAAATATGTAGTAATCGATGGGAGAGGGGAGCTGTATTTCGCTGAATAGCTGTATGTTGGCTCCTATGCCAAATCCTTCAAAATCACTGCTTTTATTTACTGTTTGAAGTATCGAATTGGGGAATGCCACGCATAAATCGCCTGCTTTTAGCCTATAATGATTCAGGTTGAGAAAGAAATCGGCCTCGCCTTT
>CAZWOA010000017.1:14801-44103 GCA_964635545.1 uncultured Marinilabiliaceae bacterium | reverse complement strand
AATACCTATAATTAACATTGGAAAACCCACCCAGAAAAAGTCGAACATGCCAAGCGGCTCCATTCCGGGGATTATCTTCTGGTCAATCACCATGCCATTGACAATCAGGTTAGTAGATGTTCCTATTAGGGTTATACATCCGCCTAAAATGGTGGCAAATGAGAGAGGCATCAGTAATTTTGATGATGATATATTGTTGCGTGCGCTCCATTGGTGCACATATGGCATCATCACTGCCACAAGTGGTGTATTGTTGAGGAATGATGAAAATGTACTTACCCACAATGACATGCGCAGTAGGAAACCCTTGTTTCCGGCATTGCGGGGAAATATGCGTTCAAAGAAAATCTCAACCACCGAAGTTCGCCTGATGGCATCACCAAGCAGTAGCAACATTATTATAACTGCAATTTGTTCATTTCCGAATCCTGCAAGAATCTCCGATGGTGTTAATACACCAAAGAGGCCTAAAACTAAAATAGCGATGAAGAAGGTGAAAGTAACTCCAAAAATCTCTTTATATAGCGAGATAAGGATAAAAAGAACTACTAACCCAACCAGAATCGCACCAAAATATTGCATTTAAGACAACAGTTTATATGATTTGAATTATAGAATATTGCTTATAGCGGTGCAAAAGTAATATTTAATAAGAAATTGGCGGGTGAAAATCTATGAAATTGTAAAAAATCTTGACCTATAGCTTTAATTGAACAGCAAAGAGAACAAAGTATTATCAATGGCAAGCGCTACTCATTGTTTATTTCGTCAATATCGATAAGTTTATTTACGATAGCATAAATTGTTAATCCGGAGGTAGAGTGAATATCCAGTTTTGCCGATATATTGCGTCTGTGAGTTACCACAGTGTGCACCGATAGATGCAGCTCTTCGGCAATCTCTTTGTTTGATAGTCCTTTAACTATTTGGCTTACAATCTCTTTCTCCCTGTCGCTCAGTGTGTTGTTCGATTTGCTTTTGTCCGGAGCATTTATTATTTTGGTTATCTTATCCGATATTTGTGCCGATGAGTCGTAGATAGATATTGTCTCATCATAATGGTGGAAACATGAGTTGTCGCTCAATACCGTGCGCAATGCCACACACTTCATCGTTTTGTTGATGGCCTCTGATTTTAGTTGGGCGGGCGAACAAATGGGGGAAGTGATTGGATTGATGATGAGAATGTCGGTTCGAGTGGTTGCTAATGTCTGTTTTATTTGTCTAATATCCTCAATTTCAATCACTTCAGGCTGAGGATTTATGATTTTTTTAATTATAGTAATCAATCCTGTTCTGATTACTTCGGATGTGTCGGCAATAGCAATTTTTACGGCACTGCTCATTTGCTGGGTGTTTTACGTTCAAGTTTAAAAATAGCAGGAATAAATAGATCATCTTCTATCTTGCTATGGTTTACCAAATCTATTTCGCAGTTGAAAATATCGAACAGGACGCTGTTCAACTCATTGGTACCACATGTGGGATAGTATTTTATCAGTATCTGCTTGAATTCCTTTAGTTTAACATCTATCTGGTCGTGATGGCGGCGGAAAATATCAATGTTATATTTGCCATCGCGCTTGCCTACAATAAGTGATTTTACATACGGAAATACTTTTCTCTCTTCATATTTCATATGTTTATTCACTTCATATACATATTCATCGAAGTAACGTAAAACTGCGTCGTTGAGGCTGTTGTGCGATTTATCGAGCACTTCAATTAAATCTTTTCTGATGCCCGGCAGTCGATAGGTTAAAAAGTATTCGTGCGACCGTTGCAGAAATGCCATTAATGCCGAAGGAGATACTGTGTCGATGTCATAGTTGGTAACATCGCTGTTGTTGATAAGTATATTTATAACAATTAAAAATGTCGTAGTGTCAACATTATGCTCTTCGCATACCTGTGCTATACTCTTTTCGCCAAAACCAAGCCCTATGCCAAAACGGCTCATTACAAGTAGTATAGGGTAGTGGTTTGAAGCTAAGTCGCTCATCTTGTGTGATGCATCGTAATGTGTTGCCATATCTGATTTGAAAATCTATAAGCGGTAAAAATAGTGATTAATTTTGTATTAACATTGTTGACTATATAACAACCTATTTGTAAATTAGTTGCAAAACAGTTTATGGATTTACTGATTTGCACTTCTGAATAATTGACTTTTAAGTTTAAATAGATTTAATTGGGATAAAATGAGGATGTTAAGTTTGTTTTTCTTTTCTTTGATTCCGCCTAAAAAATAAGAAACATAATTAATAAGTTACATAAAGATGAAAACCATTATATCCTATATCCTCACTCCAATATTTCACCTATATTATATCCTTGTTTTGCTTATTTTCCATCCCATACTGGTATTGGGGCAGTGGATTGGTGGCGAAAAAGGTCGCCAGCGTGCAGTGAATGTGCTTAATAAGTGCTTTGTGGCAGGATTATATATAATTGGTAGCAAAGTTAAGTTTGAAGGATTTGATAAGTTGCCGATGGGCAGGCCTCTTATTATTGTATCTAACCACCAGAGTATTTACGACATACCGGCCATTGTTGTTGCATTTCGTAAATATTCGCCTCGTTTTATATCGAAAATAGAGCTGTCGCGCAATATTCCAACCATCTCCTACGACTTACGCAAGAGCGGTTCGGCACTTATCGATCGTGAAAATGGTTCGCAATCGGTTAAGGAGATTTTCCGGCTTGGCAAACTTATTGAAAAAGAGGGTTATGGAGCCTGTATTTTCCCCGAAGGAACCCGCAATGAGGATGGCAAATTAGGTGAGTTTCAACCAGCCGGAATCGTAACGCTTATGCGTGCTGCACCATCTGCATTGGTTGTTGCTGTGGTGATCGACGGGCATGACCGCATCCAAAGTCACGGACGATTTGCAATGAAACTGGGACAAAGCATCAGCTATACTGCATTGGGTGTTATCAACCCCAAGGAGCACAAGCCCGCCGAAGTGGTGGAGTTGTGCCACTCAATGATAAAAAGTGCGCTTGGGCAGTGAAATAGGTAGTTATGTGCCGCGGCTATCGCCCATGGTTATGCATAGTGCGGCTCATCGAGGCGATGTGTGTGACTTGCATATGCATGACTTAATTTCCTTAATGGTTTAATTATCTGCGTAATCTGCACAATCCCGCTAAAACGGGATATGTACAGCGGATGATAACTACAGCAGGACTAAGTGGCATAGGGTTAAAAGTTTTTGCAATTATAAAAAGCCTTATCAGTAACCACGGGCTGAAGCCACGTGGTTACTAATACCCCAATTCGTGCTACAACTTCATATTGTTATTTGTGCCTGATTAGCTATGCATTATATTTTTTGAAAATTCAAAATAATTTCCTATCTTAACGAAGTTAACTGCTCGTGATATGAAAGGTCAACAAATCGTTATTTCACTTTACCACAACAACGGGAAACGCCTGTTCTCCTGTTGGATTTGTTGATATTTACCTCTCCTTCCTGTTTTTGTTACTGTTCGGTATTAGCCGAACGGCATTGTGGTATGTCAATAATTAAATACGGTTGGTCATGTTCGAAAAAATCAAAACCAAGAATATCTCGCCGGAGAGAAAATCAAATCAACAAGGTAATTTTTATGTCGAAGGAAACGTAATGCCCGGCATGAACAGAAGAATTCAGGCATTGCGCGAAGAGAGCGTAACTACTGCAGCATCGCTATCCATCGAGCGGGCACTTATAACCACCAGGTTCTATAAGCAAAACGAAGGTAAGTACTCTATTCCGATGATGCGCGCACTCAATTTCTGGGAGATATGCGACAAGAAAACTATATATATTGGTGATAATGAGCTTATTGTGGGTGAGCGTGGCGAAAAACCCAAAGCAGTATCTACCTTCCCTGAGCTCACTTGCCACTCGGTTGAGGATTTGCGGGTGCTCAATACCCGCGAGCAACAACGCTACGTCATCAGCAATGAAGATATAGAAAAATATAGGGAAGAGGTAATTCCATACTGGGAGGGGCGCACCATGCGCGAGCGGATATTCAATTTCGTGCCTGATGACTGGAAAGCCGCCTATGAAGCTGGAATTTTTACTGAGTTTATGGAACAGCGTGCTCCCGGGCATACTTGTCTCGATGGTAAAATATACCATAAAGGGATGTTGGATTTTAAGAAAGACATTCAGAATGAGATCGATAAGCTCGATTATTTTAACGACCCCGAAGCTACCGACCGGGAGGAGCAGCTGAGAGCAATGGCGGTTTCGTGCGATGCACTAATAAGGCTTGGTGAGCGATATGCCGAGAAGGCCGAGTATCTGGCAAGTCATGAGTCTGATTCTAAGCGTGTTGACGAATTGCTACAGATTGCCCGTGTGTGCCGTAGGGTGCCTGCCCATGCGCCATCCAACTATTGGGAGGCAATTCAGATGTATTGGTTTGTGCATTTGGGCACCATCATGGAGCTAAATGGTTGGGATGCTTTCAATCCCGGGCATTTCGACCAGCATCTGTTTCCGTTTTATAAAAATGATATTGATAAAGGCATAATGACCCGCGATGGGGCAAAAGAGCTTCTGAGTTGCTTTTGGATTAAGGTTAACAACCAGCCGGCTCCTCCCAAGGTTGGTATAACTGCCAGTGAAAGTGGTACATACAACGATTTCACCAATATTAATATAGGAGGCGTAAAGCCCGACGGGGCGGATGCGGTAAATGCCGTGTCGTACCTTATGCTTGAGATTATTGAGGAGTTGCACATTCTGCAGCCTGGCAATTCGGTGCATATATCATCGGTAACGCCCAATAAATTCCTTCATGCTGCCATAAAAGTTATTCGTCAGGGGCATGGTTATCCGTCGCTTTTCAATCCTGATGTATATATTGCCCAGATGTTGCGTTCTGGAAAATCGTTGCGCGACGCTCGCGAAGGGGGCTGTAGCGGTTGTATCGAGGTGGGGGCATTCGGTAAGGAGGCTTATCTGCTCACAGGATATCTTAATGTGCCTAAGATATTGGAAGTCACACTGTTTAATGGCATCAATCCCGTAAGTGGCAAAATGGTGGGCATTGAGACCGGCGATCCCCGTAAATTTACTTCATATGATGAGTTTTATGCCGCTTTTCATTCGCAGATGAAGTATATGATTGACTTGAAAATCAGAATAAATAACTATATCGACAGGATGTATGCCAAATATTCGCCTGCCACTTTCCTTTCGGTAATTATTGACGATTGCATAAAAAAGGGCAGGGATTATTACAATGGCGGTCCGCGATACAACACCACATACATTCAGTGCACCGGCTTGGGAACTACCACTGATTCGCTTTCGACGCTCAAAAAGCATGTTTTTGAGGATAAGTCAATCAGTATGAGTGAGATGCTGGATGCTATACGGGTGAATTTTGAAGGTAAAGAGGTTTTGCGTCAGCGTATTATGAATAATACGCCCTTCTTTGGAAATGATGACGACTATGCCGATGAAATAGCCGTGAAGGTTTATGATGATATGTTCGACCTTATCGATGGTCGCCCCAACGGTAAGAAAGGCGGAAAGTATCACTTGAATATGCTCTCCACCACTTGTCACAATTACTTTGGCAATGTGATGGGAGCCACTCCCAATGGGCGGCTTGCATGCAAAGCGATATCCGACGGCACTTCGCCATCGCATGGTTGCGACACTCATGGGCCAACGGCGGTTATTCGTTCGCTGGCTAAGCTTGACCAGGTTAAATCGGGCGGTACACTGTTAAATCTGCGTTTTCTGCCCAGCCTTCTTAAGCGTGATGAGGATGTGGCGAAGTTGGGAAACCTTATCCGAAGCTATTTTGCGCAAGGTGGCCACCATGTGCAGTTTAACATTGTTGATACAGCCACATTGGTTGCAGCGCGTGAGAATCCTGAAGAGTATCGTGACCTGTTGGTGAGGATGGCCGGCTATAGCGATTATTTCAACGACATGAACGAAAATTTGAAGCAGGAAGTGATTGAACGCACTGAAAATGAGTCGTTTTAATGAAATTAACTTGTAATGCATGGCATTTCTTTTCGACATAAAACGATATTCGATAAATGATGGGCCGGGAGTGCGGGTGACGATCTTTTTCAAGGGTTGCCCGCTCTCGTGTAAATGGTGCCATAACCCTGAGAGTCAGTCATCAAGCACGCAGAGGCTATATAACAAAAGCAAATGTATTGGGTGTAGCTCGTGTGTTGTGGCATGTGCCGAGAATGCATTGGAGTTGACTGCCGGCGGTATTGTTATTGATGCCTCAAAATGTACCCTATGCGGAAAATGTGCCGAAGTATGCCCCACAAATGCCACCGATATGAGTGGTCGAAACTATTCGGAAGATGAGATTATGGCTGCCGTAATTAAAGAAACCAACCTTATGGATTCGTCGGGTGGGGGAGTTACCTTTTCGGGTGGCGAACCGCTTATGTATGCTGCCGAATTGAAAAAGCTGCTCATAAAATGTGGCGATGAGGGCATTCATCGTGCTGTAGATACATCGGGATTTGCTAAGCCGGCTGCAGTTGCAGAGATAATAAAACATGCCGACCTTTTTCTGTATGATTTGAAACAGATGGATAGCCAAATTCATAGAAAATGGACAGGTGTTGGCAATGAGCTTATTCTAAGTAACTTAGAGTTGGTGGCTGATAGCGGCAGGGATTTTCATATTCGCATTCCACTTGTGGAAGGGGTGAATACCGATGATGGAAATATGAATGCAACCATCTCATTTTTAAATACTTTGAGTAATAAACCAAAAGTAGTGGGATTGTTGCCATATCATAATATTGCATCTCCAAAATATGAGAAACTGGGTTTCCTGTACGATGAAACAGGGATGACCGAGCCGTCGAAAGAGAAACAGCAATATATACTGAATCTCTTTACTGACAGTGGTTTCAATGCAGTGATAGGAGGTTGATGCGTTGCTTCAAATCCATGCTCACACGTAATCTTTAGGCAGTTTACCAAACTGTTTTTGGAAACATTTGGCAAAATAGGATGGGTTATTGAACCCCACCATATAGCACACCTCATTAACTCTATGTGAGCCGTCGCCCAGCAGTTCGGCGGCTTTTTTCAGTCGCATGCTCTGTATCAGTTTGTTGGGTGTTTCGCCTGATATCTGTTTTATCTTGGCAAACAGTCCCGAACTGCTTATTCCTATCTCCTTGGCCATATCTTCAATCTGAAAATCGGGATTGTCGATATTGCACTCAATAATCTCATTTATTTTCACCAGAAACTCTTCATCAACCTTGTTGCCGGCAATACTTTTAAGCGATGCATGGGGTGTCTGGGTGAATTTTTGAAACAGTAGTCTTCGATTTTCAATCAGGTTGCGGATTCGGGTGGATAGATATGACATGTTGAACGGCTTTTCGATGTAGGCATCGGCACCGGTTTCAAAGGCCTCTATTTTTGAGTTTACATCAGCCTTGGCAGTTAGCATTATTATCGGGATGTGACTCCATAAGAAGTTGTTTTTCACGGTGTTGCAAAACTCAGTGCCATCCATGTTGGGCATCATCACATCGGATATGATTACGTCTATTTCATGATTTTCGAGTACAGTGATACCTTCCTGGCCATCGTTGGCAGTGTAAACAGTATAATCGGTTGTGAAATGGTTTTTAATAAATGTTTGTAGCTCTTTATTATCCTCAACAATCAGTAGTGACTTGTTTTTATTCTCATAATCAATAGGTTCGGATATTGTATTAGTCTCAATAACAATCTCTTCGCTTTCTACTTGTGGTTCAGATACATGTCTTTGCATGGGAGTGTTTTCAGCTGCTTTCACATTTTTTGGTAGCACCACAGATATTGAAAAGCTACTTCCGGGTTGGTTCACCACCTTCAATTTACCATTGAGGGCATCTACAATCGATCTTACGAGATAGAGGCCAATGCCGGTTCCTGACTTATGCTGTCCTGCCACTTGATAGAAAGGCTTAAATATTCGCTCCTCTTCCTCCAATGGGAGGCCAGGGCCATTGTCGGTAACAGATATTTCGTAATTCTCATCCGAATAATTGGTGTTGAGCCTTAGTTTTATGTGGTTTTTGGTGTATTTGGAGGCATTGCTCAACAGGTTGCTGATTAGTTTCGTGATATTCTCGGGGTCGGTAACTGCCTCAAAATTAGAATCATCGGCATTGAAAACAAACTGTATATGATTCTGTTCGATGGTTGGTTTAAATCGGTTGTAGGTGTTATTAAGCAGTTCGTGAATATTGATTTGCGATAGGGAAACCTGAATTCCACGCCTTTCAATTTTTGAGAAGTCGAGCAGCTGATTTACCAGGGTAAGCAGGCGGTTACTGTTGTTCTCCATTATATTTAGGTTCTCCTTTATGTCGGTGGGTAGCACTTGTGATGCGCCCATCACCTTGCCCAGTGGTGCTATAATCAGGCTTAGCGGCGTGCGTATTTCATGCGCCACATTGGTGAAAAATTCAATCTTCGATTCGTTGGCTTCTCTCTCTTGGTCGCTCTTTAACTTGTTGATTCTCTCTTCGTTACGTTTCTTGTCGCGCTGGCGATAGTAGTAGAACAGATAACCAATTCCTGACACGACCGCTATGATATACAGCGAGATAGACCACCACGTCCACCAGGATGGAGGTTTTACGTTGATTTCCAGTGTGTAACCATCTTCATTCCATACGCCATCGTTGTTGGATGCCATAATGCGGAACAGGTATTGCCCCGCTGGGATGTTGGTATATGTGGCCTTACGCTCAATGCCCGGATTAAGCCAGTCCTTATCGAATCCTTCGAGCATAAATTTATATCTGTTCTTTTCGGGTGCAAAAAAACTGAGCGCAGTAAACTCAAAGCTGAATGAATTTTGATTGTGCGCAAGTGTTATCGAGTTGATATTTTCGCTTGATGATGATGCGAATTTGTTGATATCAGCCTTTTTGTTAAATAGCTGAAAATTAGTAACTTCTATTGATGGAGTGATGCTGTTCTCAACCAATTGCTGAGGAATAAAGGTGTTAAATCCGTTAGGAGTGCCAATGTAAATCCTACCTGACGATGCCCTGAAGCCCGAGTTTGGAGTGAATAGGTCGCTAAGCAACCCGTCGCTTTTATTGAACTGGCGATAGTGTTTTGTAGATGGAGTGTAGCAAATAAGCCCTTTCAATGTAGTGATCCATAGATTATCGTCATCAGCAAAAATTTTACATATATAGTTGCTGGGAAATGGCACCTCTTCATCAATAAAAATGTCGTTTTTGGCATCGTACCGGCACAAACCGTTGTTGGTACCCACCCATAATTGCTGGTTTTGATCGACGCATAATGTTATAATGTCATTACTTATTATTGAGTTGCTGTTGTTTTTGTCAAATTGATAGTTTATCCATTTATTTGCTTGTGTATCATATCTATACAGTCCTTTGTTGATGGTGGCAAACCATAGGGTATTATCAATATTTTTAATATCCATTACTATCTCGTTGAGTTCAAGTACTCTTGTGAAAGAGTCGGTTGAACGGTCGTAACGGCTTATGCCTTTGGTTGTTCCAATCCAAATGTTATTATTTTTATCGTGTGTCAACGAGTAAATATTATCAGTATCTATGGTTGTTGTGTCATTTTCGTAGGATAGATAATGTTTTATACTGTTATTATCAAGGTGCATAATGTATAATCCGTCGGAATATGTTCCAATCCATAGATTGTTGTTATCTATAAGTAATGCGTGAATATTATCGAATGAACCACTGCTGTTTTTGCCCAGATTGTTGAATGCAGTGAATTTGCCGGTCTTTGGCTCAAACTTATTCAAGCCGCCATCTTCTGTGCCAATCCATATATTCCCGGCTTTATCTTCACAAAAGGTGCTTACCACATTTCCGGTAATAGAATTTTCATATTTTACATGCGAATATCCGGTAAGGTAATTTCTATTGGGCGATGCATAATTTATGCCTCCGTAAAATGTTCCCACCCAAAGTCCGCCTTCTCTATCTTTATAAATAGGATACACAAAGCGGTTGGATATATCGGGTTCAACCAGCTGCTGGTCGCACCTTCCTTTGCCCGACGGTGAACTTTTAAATGATGTAAGTCCGTCGTTGGAGCCTATCAATATGGTGCCGGGATTATATTCTGTAAGTTGGTGGATGTGCGATATTTTGTCTTTCCCTGCATTATTTAGGTATCGGCCTATGATTTTTGAGGAGCTTTTATCCACCGCTATCAATCCGTTGCTCCAGGTGCCGAACCACAGTGTGCCATAGCTGTCCTGCAGCATTGTGTAACCACCCAGCGATCGTCTTTCTTCGGGTCGCATCTGAATAAATGCCGGAATAAATGAATTGGAATTGGTATCGTAACGATAAATTTCATGTTTGGTATTGGAAACCAGTGCCCATATGGTGTTCTCTTTATCTTTGTATATTGTCGATACCCAGATTGTTTCCCGTATGTTTTCGCGAAATTCATTGAAAGAGTGCAGAATCATTTTATCATCATCAACCACAAAAACTCCTTGCCGCGATGATGCAATCCAGATTTTATCATTATCAAAAATCAAATTTTGAATCCTCTCTGTAATTGCTACCCCATCCGAAGTAGTTTGTGTTACCTCTGAAAATGAGTTGGTTATGTAGTTGAGCGTGCATACTCCCCGTTCGGTACCAATCCATATATTCTGATGATTATCTTCTGCAAGGCAATATACATAGTTGTTAATCAGTGAATTACTGTTGCGTGGAGTGTTTCGGTACGAAATAAATTCATATCCATCAAAACGGTTGAGGCCATCTTCGGTGCCAAACCACATAAAACCTCTTGAATCCTGCAGAACGGCATAAATAGTGTTAGACGACAACCCATCCTCAGCCTTATAGTTTTTAAAGTTGAGATCGATAGCATAAACATCTATACTGGTTAAGATTATCAACACAAATATTGATATCTTTATTATTGATTTTTTCATCAGAGTTTAATAAAACCTAAAATACGATATTGTTTCTATTTGCTAAGGTAACAAAAAATAACTGACTCGAAATAGTTATCAAAATCAAAGATTTTTTACGTTTTTGTATCATTTTGTAGGATTTTGCTATTTTCTTGGAGTTTGTTTCTATTAAATTAAGGCTTGTTTACATTTATTTGCATAACAAAATATTCTATTGCTATGACAAGTCCTAAATTATTTTTCTTCATTATTATCTGTATTATGTCGGTTGGCATAAAGGCACAGACTTATTGGGACAGAGTTGCCCAGAAGCCTTCTACCTTAAAAGTGGAAGATGACGATACCCGTTTTATCACCAAATCGTTCTCATTGACGCTTGTTGATGAGTCGCAAACAGTGAAAAGGCTCTCGCCGCTTTCCGATACCTCATTTGACTATACACCCGGCGAACGGCTTAACGTGAGGGATAAGGACGGGATGTATCATCTTGGCGATATTAATATTGAGACTCGCAAAAAAGGCGGCGAATGGAGCCGTTACTCTACAGCTGCCAGTCGTAAGCCTGTAAAAAAACTACCGGTAACCGGAAAAACCTTCGCTGCTGCTGATTTGAGTGCAACTCTGCCGGCCGATATTCCATTGAAAATCAACAGATATTGGGAAACCGATAATGGCGACCTTGTGCTACGCTTCGAAATTAAGAATATTACTAATGATATAGTGGAAATTGGTGCGTTGGGTATTCCTTTGATTTTCAATAATATACTTGAAGGGAAAAGCCTTGATGAGGCGCATCTTCAAAATGTGTTTTTCGATCCTTATATAGGAATGAATGCTGGTTACCTTCAGGTTAACAGATTGCATGGCAAAGGTGGCAGCATGCTTGTTATTCCCAATGAAAATGCGCCTTTTGAGGCATATAACCCGCTAAATGACGATCCTACGCCACGCAGTATTGTGTTTGAGGGTTTTCATGAGTGGCTGGTGCGCAGTAAATCTGTTGCCGAGCGCGAATGGGGCACTGCCCAACAGTGGAACACTCCAACTTCGGAGGAGTTACAACCGGGTAAAACAAAGAACTACTCGCTGAAATTTGTTATGGCACCATCGATACGCGAGATAGAGAATAAACTTGTTGAGGTGGGAATGCCTGTTGCAGTTGGTTTCCCGGGCTATGTGCTGCCCCAAAATGAAAATGGTAAGCTATTTATCAACCATAACAAGAAAATTAAAGAAATCACGGTTTCGCCTGATAATGCACTTACAATTACTAAAGGCATCACTACAAAAAACGGTTGGGATGAATATAATATTAAAGGGAATGTCTATTCAAGAGCTAGAATATCAATTATTTATGATGATAATAGCTTGCAAACCATCAACTATAAAGTGATTAACTCCCAGGAAGAGACGGTGGCGAATATGGGGCGTTTCCTGACTAACCAGCAGTGGTATGACAATAAAAACGATCAGTTTGGCCGCTCTCCGTCGGTGATGAATTATGATTATGACGAGAAGCATATCCTTACCCAGGAGCGCCGTTCATGGTTTGTGGGTCTTAGCGATGAGGCCGGTGCCGGAAGCTGGTTGGCTGCCATTATGAAACAGTTGATTATGCCCGATAAAGCTGAGATTGCTAAGCTTAAGCGGTTTGTGAATGAAACAATGTGGGGCGGCATTCAATATTCATCGGGCGATGAGAAATATGGAGTGCGCAAAAGTATGTTCTACTATGAGCCTGAGTTGATGCCCAAAGGAACATACAGTGGTGATATTAAATTTGCGGGCTGGGAGGCGTGGTCAAAGGAGAATGCCGAGAGTGTGGAGCGATCTTATAACTATCCGCATGTGGCTGCAGCACACTGGGTTATGTATCACCTTGGGCGCAACCGCAACATGAAGGATATTGATTGGCGCACAAGCCTTGCAAATGCTTACGAGACTTCAATTGCAATGGTCAATCTGGCGCCTTACTATGCGCAGTTTGGTCAGATGGAGGGCTCGGTATTCTACTTCATTCTTCAGGATTTGAAGCGTGAGGGATGGCTGGATATGGCTCAAGAGCTTGAGTTACAGATGAAAAAACGTGCCGACCACTGGAAATCACTCGACTATCCGTTTGGAAGCGAGATGCCGTGGGACTCAACAGGCCAGGAGGAGGTTTATGTGTGGACCAACTATTTCGGATATAAGGATAAGGCCGATGTTACTCTCAACGCTGTGCTGGCCTACGCTCCCGCAATTCCAAACTGGGGCTATAACGGCAGTGCGCGTCGCTATTGGGATTTTGTGTATGGTGGTAAACTTGCACGCATCGAGCGCCAGTTACACCATTACGGATCGGCACTTAACGCCATTCCAATACTTGAGGCTTACCGCCAGAATCCTAATGATTTCCATCTGCTGAAAGTGGGTTATGCCGGATCGATGGGCGCGCTGGCCAACATCACAAACGATGGTTTTGCTCCTTCGGCGTTCCACTCATATCCATCTACCATGGAGATAGATGGTTACACATGCGACTATGGTAGCGGTTTTTATGGCTACACTGTCAATTCAAGCACTTTTGTGTATAACCATCAGGAGTTTGGATGGCTGGCATTTGGCGGCAACATTAACCAGAATGGACAATGGATTGGGACTGAGGTTACCACCGCCGGTAAAAACAGGGTGTTTATAGCTACCGAGAATTTGGAGTTAACAACAGTGGCTGGTCGGATGAACCGGGTGAATTATAATCCGTCAACCCGTGAAGTAGCAATAGAATGTGCAGGCGATGTGCTGCTTGATGTTAAAACTGCCCATAATAGTGCTGTTGTATTTACCAATGCGGTTTCTGCCGATTCGCAAGGATATTATATGGTGAAAGCTGATAAAAAAGGGAATTCAAAACTAATGTTTAAAATTGAAGATAAGTAAGTTATGATAATTCGTAATATAGCTTCGATATTGATTATCCTTCTTTTTGCCCAATGTATTGGTAAAGAGAAGGGTAGCAGTTCAGGAGTCGCTAAAAAAGAGATATATAAGCCGGAGGAGTTTGCTGATGATAATTGGGATTCCGAAGAAAGTAATTACAGTTATCACCGCATGGTTGAAACCGATAATATTGTGATATTCTGGGAGAAAGGATTTGGCGACGATCCGGGACTAGCTCCATTTCTGGACGGCAACTCAATGCGTGTTGATATTGAAAATCTGAAAGATAGGCTTGAGAGGTTCTATTTATGCTTTCGCGATACTTTGAAATTTGTGAAGGAGGGATCGTTGAGCGAAAAGTACAAAATGATGTGCATGGTGCGCTATTCGCTTGAGGGAGTGGCTTATGGCGGTTCGTATGACGACAAGATAGGTGCGTTGTGGGTAACTCCCAATAGGCTCAATGATATGAAACAGAATGTGTTGGCGCACGAACTTGGTCATAGTTTTCAGTCGCAGATTATTGCTGATGGAGCAGGAGAAGCCTGGGGTGGCTGCGGATTTTTTGAGATGGCGTCGCAATGGATGCTGTGGTATGTGAACCGCGATTGGATGACTGATGAGAACTATCATTGGGATGCATTTAAAGAGAAGACTCACAAGGCTTTTCTGCACCTCGATAATATTTATCATTCGCCCTATGTGCTTGAGTCGTGGAGCGAGAAGCATGGATTGCCGTTCATTGCCGGGATGTTCAGGCAGGGCACTGCTGATGAAGATCCGATAATTACCTATAAACGGATGACCGATATGTCGTGGGATGAATTTGCAGATGAGATGTTTGGCAACTACCAACAGCTTGTGAATCTGGATTATAGCAATTCGTACAGCTACACCCGGAAATGGGCAAATTCGTTCGCTCCTTTTAAAAATAAGATGGATGTTAAAGAGGATTGGTATTGGGTGAAGCCCGACTATTGTCCTGAAAATTATGGTTTTAACGTCATCAAAATAGAGATTCCCAAACAAGGATCAACAGTAAAAGTACAGTTTGAAGGTATAACTAATCATAAAGGTTATAATATTGGTGATGAGGTAGATGCAGGATGGAGGTATGGCTTCCTCGGTATCAAAAAAGATGGCAGTACAGTAAAATCAGATATCTGTAAAGATAAAAAAGGAACTGCCGAGATTGTTATAGATGATGAATTTTCAGATTTTTGGTTTATAGTGATGGGAGCTCCCGTTCAATACCACAAAGATGTTGAGGCTCAGTGGCCTTACAAAATAAAGGTATCAGGATCTTCCATATTGTAAGGTTTGAAATATAAGATGAGAAAATCAAAACAGTATTATGAAAAGATTTAAAAAGATAGTTGTTAGTTGTGTTGCCGTTACTTTTGTGCTTCTGCAAGTTGCTGAAGCACAAAAGCTAACGATGAAATCTCCTGATGGTAGAACTGAATTGTCAGTAAATCTCGATGAGACGGTGAACTACTCGGTAACTCATGGCGGCAAACTTGTGCTCGATAAATCGGCCATAGGTTTAAAACTTTCCGACGGCCGTATGCTTGGCTCGAAGCCTAAACTGGCGTCAAAAAAAGAGCGCTCGGCAAGTGAAGAGGTTAAAAGTCCGTTCTACCGCTCCTCAGTCATTAAAGCCGGGTACAGTGAGCTGGATATTAAGCTGAAGGATGGCTTGGGAATACTGTTTCGTACTTATAATCAGGGGGTAGCATATCGTTTTTACACTACTTTTAAAAATGAAATTACCATAGCCGATGAGGTTGCCCAGTTTAATTTTGATGCTGATTATACCGCGTATCTGTCGCACACAACCAATACGAACGATCAGTTTGCAATGGCTTTTCAGAATATTTATGAGGTAAAGCCTCTGAGCCAGTCCGATTCAACACTTGCATTTCTGCCGGTTACAGTTGATTTGACCAACGGCAAGAAGCTGACTATCACCGAGTCCGACTTGGAAGCTTATCCCGGCATGTTTGTTCGTGCCGATCAGTCGGCAAAGGCGTTAAATGGCGTGTTTGCTCCTTATCCGTCGAAATCTGATATTCACACATGGCGATATGTTCAATATGTAACCGAGCGCGATAATTATATAGCCCGCACAGCAGGTAAACGTGTTTTTCCGTGGCGTATCCTTGCCATTTCTGATAATGACACCGAGATGCCTGTTAACGATCTTGTATATCTGCTGGCCTCACCAAACCGTATTGGCGACTATTCGTGGGTGAAACCGGGTAAGGTGGCTTGGGACTGGTGGAATAACTGGGGTGTGTATGGTGTTGATTTTCAGGTGGGAATAAATATGGATACCTATAAACACTATGTTGATTTTGCATCTCGGTATGGAATTGAATATGTGATTCTTGATGAGGGGTGGTATGATACCCCAAATGGAAATATGATGAAGGTGGTGCCGCAACTTGACCTGCCCGGGCTGATTGCTTATGGGAAGAGCAAAGGGGTGGGTATTGTGCTGTGGACCGTGTTTAATGTGCTTGATTCCCAGCTTGATATTGCTTGTGAGCATTATTCAAAAATGGGAGCAAAAGGCTTTAAAGTCGATTTTCTCGATCGCGACGATCAAACGGCGGTTGAGATGACTTACCGTATCGCCGAGGCAACTGCAAAACATCATCTATTCCTTGATTTGCATGGGTTCTACAAGCCTACCGGATTGAACAGGACATATCCGCACATCATCAATTTTGAAGGTGTTTTTGGTATGGAAGAGGCAAAATGGAGCTCCATTGATAAAAATATGCCTCAATATGATGTAACTTTTCCGTTTATAAGAATGATGGCCGGTCCGGTGGATTTCACGCCCGGGGCTATGCGCAATGCTACTCATGGCGATTTTCGCCCTATTTACAGTAACCCTATGAGCCAGGGAACTCGCTGCCATCAACTGGCTATGTATGTGGTGCACGACTCGCCATTCACTATGCTATGTGATGCACCAACGCTCTATGATCTTGAGCCACAGTACACTGCTGTTGTGGCATCAATTCCTGTGGAGACTGACGAGACGAAGATTTTGGCAGGCGAAATTGGTCATTACATTGTATCTGCTCGCCGCAAGGGCACCACATGGCATGTTGGCGGCATGACCAACTGGGGCGAGCGCGAAGTGAAGGTTGATTTTTCATTTTTGAAGCCAGATCAAAAATACAGAGCTACGATAATGAGAGACGGTGTTAATGCACATCGCCAGGCAAGTGATTACAGAGTTGAGGAGTTAACTGTAGATTCAAAATCATATATCTCGGTATCAATGGTTTCGGGAGGTGGTTTTGTTATACGCCTCGAAGAGACGGATAAGGTGTCAACCGTCCCTATGTCGTTATCTATCAGTCCGTTCTATAAGAAATATATTGATGCTGACGGCATTCCGGTAGTGTCGTCGCATCATGTTGATAATAAGGCTCATTACGTTACTAAACAGGTTATAAACCTCATGCTGTCGAAAAGGGCAGATGTTAAAAAGGCGATGGTTGATAAGAAGTGCAAAGTGATGATAATTGGGCAGAACGAGAATGTGTGCGACCTGCCCGAGTATGCCCATGTGTGCAACACTCCCGAGAACATCAGTTTCCTAAATAAACGTGCCAGAGGCTTTGGTGGTGCGCCCGAAGATGCTACAAGTGCCAGCTTTGGTGAGGAGAATGTGCTTTGCCTTGATGGCGACCGCTACCGGGGTGAGAGCATTCTGGTGCACGAGTTTGCGCATATCATCCATACAATCGGAATAGTTGGGGTGAACCCTGATTTTGACAATCAATTGGAGACTCTTCGTAGAAAGGCAGAGGCAAAAGGACTTTGGAAAGATACCTACGCACTGTCAGATATGTACGAATATTTTGCAGAAGCGGTGCAGTCGTTCTTCAATTGTAACCGATATTCCGAAAAACCGGATGGTGTGCATAACGATATCAATACACGCGAAAAATTAAAAAACTACGATTCCGAGATGTATAATCTTCTACTTCAATACTTTCCAGAGGTGGATTTGGATTTGTGCCGATGAGATAAATATTCAATAAAAATATAACCAACATGAACAAAAATGTTAGTTTCATGGTATTGGCAATCGGAAGTTTGCTGATGCCCCAGCCCTCTATTGCTTCAAAAGTTTTGCATAAAAAGGCAGATATTCACTTGATGTCGAATGTTCGTGCTGATGCAACAGGCACTGTTTCAGTTAAATACAGGGTTGTTACAGCTGTAGAGTCTATTAGTGTTTCATCTCCTGTGGGCACTGCGCCAAGGCTTCCTTACCAAGTTATGGTAACCTATTCTGATGGCACGTCGGAGTATCGTCAGACTCGATGGAGCAACTCTGCGCTCACATCAGAAGAGGCACAGGCCGATGCCACCCTCAATCCTGTAGGAACCGAATATGTGGTGAAGGGCTTCATCATTGGAGATAACACAACGCCCAACGGATATCCTATCGCTGCAACTGTAAAAGTTGTGGCTGATGAGTATTCCGTACCTAAAAATGGTACTGTTGCCGAAGTGATTCCGCTCAATAAAGTGGTGATAAACGGCTATAACAGGCTCACTCACAATAGGGATCTTGCTATTGAAGAGATAATTAGCTGGGATGTAACACAGCAACTTTACAACTATCGCGACACCTATGGCATGGATACCAATGGGTATAATGAGGCCGACGGCTGGGACTCGCCAACAACAAAGCTCAAAGGGCATGGATCGGGGCATTACATGTCGGCTCTTGCTTTTGCATTTGCCAGTGCCACCAGCGAATCCCAAAAAACCACTCTTCGCAATAATATGGCTCGTATGGTAAATGAGCTGCGTCAATGCCAGGAAAAAACATTCGTGTGGAACGAAAAACTGGGCCGATATTGGGAGGCTCGCGATTTTGCACCCGAAGAGGAGTTGCGTAATATGAAAGGCACCTGGAAAGATTTTGATGTTTATAAAACCGAATGGGCAAAATATGGCTATGGATACCTCAATGCCATTCCGGCCCAGCATGCTGCCCTCATCGAGATGTATCGCGCCTATAACAACGAAAGCTGGGTGTGGGCGCCTTATTACTCAATACATAAGCAGTTGGCAGGCCTTATTGATATTGCCAACAATGTGGATGACAAGGCGATAGCCGATAAGGCACTGTTGATTGCCAAGGATATGGGACTGTGGATTTGGAACAGACTTTACTACCGCACTTATGTAAATATGGATGGAACACAGGAGCAACGCAGGGCAAAACCCGGCAACCGCTACGAGATGTGGAACATGTATATTGCAGGTGAGGATGGCGGTACGGGCGAATCGCTGGCACGCCTGTCGGAGATGGTGAGCGACCCTTCGGAGAAGGAAAAGCTGCTGATGGCATCAACATTTTTCGATAGTCCGGCATTCTACAATCCGCTTGCGAAGAATATTGACGATATTCGCACCCGTCACGCCAATCAGCATATACCTAAGATTACCAGTGCGTTGCGTACATTCAAAGGGAATGGTGATCCATATTATTTCAATCTTTCGGAGAACTTCTGGAATATGATTCAGGGGCGTTACCGCTACTCAACAGGCGGTGTGGGCAATGGTGAGATGTTCCGCCAGCCTTATTCGCAAATTTTGAGTATGGCAACCAATGTCACTTCGGATGGCAATAAAAATCTCTATCCGGCACCCACCATCAACGAGACTTGCTGTGCTTACAACCTTGCTAAGCTTACCAAGGATTTGAACTGTTTCAATCCGGATGATGCAAAATATATGGACTATTATGAGAGAGTGCTTTATAATCAGATAGTTGGCTCGCTAAATCATCATTGCTATCAAACTACTTATCAGTATGCAGTGGGTTTAAATGCCTCAAAACCATGGGGTAACGAAACTCCACAGTCAACTTGCTGTGGTGGCACAGGATCGGAGAACCACGTGAAATATCAGGAAGCAGTATATTTTGCATCTAAAAACACATTGTGGGTAGGGCTATATATGCCAACAACACTAAGCTGGGATGCTAAAAACGTAACTATAGAGCAGGATTGTGCATGGCCGGCCGAGAGCTCAACCATCAGAGTAACAAAGGGTAACGCCGAATTTGAGTTGAAACTCAGGGTTCCATACTGGGCTACCACAGGTTTTGATGTGAAACTGAATGGCAAATCGGTGGCAAAAGATTATAAACCAAGTTCATACGTTACAATTCCTAATCGCCGTTGGACTGCATCCGATAAAGTTGAGATTACAATGCCCTTTGGTAAGCATATTGATTTTGGACCCGATAAGATGGAGATTGCTGCCACAGGCCTTAACCAGACAAGCACCGCATTTGCACCCCAGTGGGCAGGCACGCTCATGTATGGTCCGTTGGCAATGACCGCTACAGGTGCCGCTACTTGGGAGGCTGCAACCATTGACATAGATTCCGACCTGGGAAATATCAAAACCATTGTGCCCGAAGGTGGCGATAATGGTGCCGAGGGTAATCTATATGCTCTGTCGGTGGGTGGTTTCATGTTTCAACCCGACTATTACAGGCATGATAACTCGACACACTATTTCAGAATAAACCTAATGGGTGACCCAAGTGCCGGGATTAGAGCCGAGCTTCTTGATAAACTTGACGAAGCGAAAATTTATCAGGCCAAAAACTATTCTAAGCGAAGCTATGGTGCTCTAAATAAGGCTATTAAACAAGGTGAGCTGCTTTATTCAAATGTTGATGTCGATAAGCAGTTGATAACCAGTTTTATTGGTGCTATTGATGCGGCAATCGATAATCTGCAATCGAAACGCATTGATAAAACACCTCTAAATACAGTAATTGCTGATGCTGAAGCTAAGCAGGTCAAGGATTACACTTGGGATAGTTATGAAAATCTTCAAACAGCCATTAAAAATGCAAAAGCTCTATTTAATAGTGCAAAGTCGCAGCGGGAAGTTGATTATCAGCAATATATGTTGCGTAATGCAATTTACGGTCTGGTGGATGTTAATAGTGTTGATAAAACGGTGCTTGGAGAATTGATGACCCTTGCCAAAAGTCGCGAAAAAGCTCAAAATGGCTGGAATGCCCTCACTAATAAGGTGCCGGAGTTTTCACCATGGGCTATTCACGGTTTTGCACGGCTGAAAAAACAGATGGATGCGGCCGCTAAAATATATTCCAATATCTACAAAAACTACAACCAGGCAGAGATTGATGCTGCTGCAGGGGCTTTAAATGCTGCAATCAACACAATGCGTCCCGGAAATCTGCCCGAATTGGAAGATCTCGATCAGCTATCTGTAGTTATCAGCAAGGCAAAGTCGATAGCCGACTCACAATTGCCGGCCACTTTACGTAGCGAACTTGTTGATACTGTGAAGTATGCCGATATGGTGGTGGAGTATGTTACCGATGGTAGCGGAACCCACGATATGATTGAAAATGCTCTTGCCAAACTTGCTTTGGTTCTTAAAAAAACCGAGCGACAAATACTTTTTATTGATGTGGATATCTGATTAAGTGGTTTCGGGAAAAATCCTTTTTTGATATCCTCATCAACCTACCACCATTTACACCTAAATTGTATTTACGACATGAAAAAGAAGGCATATAGTCTGTTGATTTCTTTATATAGCATTTGCTCAATTTGAAAATTCCGCACTGGAACACTCAAAAATGACTAAACCCTTAAAAAACCTCAATTTTTGTAGGAAAATCACATTCTTTTAGAGGATTTTTCCATCCGATTTTTGGTTTTTTTAATTATTTGCAACAGAATTTAGATGAGGGTAAAATCGAAAAATGGTTCGATTAACATCTAAAATAACTCGATTTAATTTCTAATGAATTTCACAATTTGTAATAAGAAAAATTAAACCCTATGAGAACATTTATTAACCATTTACGTCCATTGGATCGAAAAGCACGACGACTATTACTGTTGTTTTGCGTTCTTGCCCTTATTGGAAATGTAACTCCTGCATTTTCTATGGATAGTCCTCTTAATCTGGAGGTTGACAATCAGCAGCAAACACCTGTTACCATTAGAGGTAAGGTTGTTGACTCTAAAACAGGTGATCCTATTATTGGTGCCAATATTATTGAAAAAGGTACCACCAACGGAACAGTTACCGATGTTAACGGTATTTTTAAAGTGTCGGTTGCCAATAATCGTTCTGTATTAGTTATTTCGTTTATTGGTTTTCAAACTCAAGAAATTTCCACCCTTACCGATAATATCACCATTTCGCTGGTTGATGAGATTGAGATGATGGACGAACTTGTGGTTATAGGTTACGGTACACAGCGTAAAGGTGAGGTTACCAGTGCTATAGCCAGTGTGAAATCGGAGGATTTTACCATTGGTAAGATTGGTGATGCTGCCGAACTGGTAAAAGGAAAAATCGCAGGTCTTACCATTACTAAGGCTTCCGGTGACCCTAATGCCACATCAAGCATTATGCTTCGCGGGATTACCACCATCATGGGAAGTGTAACACCACTTATATTGGTTGATGGAGTTGAAGGGTCGCTTACCACTGTGGCTCCCGAGAATATCGAATCTATTGATGTGCTTAAGGATGCATCGGCAGCGGCCATCTATGGTACAAGGGGTGCCAATGGTGTTATCATTATTACCACCAAAACCGGTAAACGTGAAGCTGCAACAAATGTTACATATTCATCATACGTATCGCTGTCCAATTGGTATAAAACTGCCGATTTCATGGATACTCACGATGTTATTTATGGCAATACAGCTTTCCCATACGAAGGTTATGATACCGATTGGCTTAAGGCGGTGACTCGCAAGGCCGGTTATACACAGAATCATTCGTTGAGCTTCAGCGGTGGTACAAAATCATCGGCCTATTCGGCCAACGTAACTTTCTCTGATGAGGAGGGTATCATGCGCAAGAGTAATAATCAAAACCTTAAAATGCAGTTGGATTTTACCCAATATGCCCTAAAGGATATTTTGAAATTCAACCTTAATATTTTGAGTGGCCGACATACTAATGATCATAACGATAACAGCTATGTTTATCGTCAGGCGCTGATTCACAATCCATCGTCGCCCATATTTAAAGAGAATGGATCATATTATGAGGAGTTTAGCCGCTTTCAGTACTATAATCCCTATTCTATTCAGAATGAGATGATTGGCGATACCCGTTCAAATCAGACTCGACTTACCGGTAACATCACCGTGGAGCCTATTAAAGGATGGAAAACCAACCTGATGCTATCGATGAAGGAGAATACCTCTACCGGGCAAACTTACTACACCAGCAAGTATTACAGCCAAACAATAGCAAATAATAAAGGTTATGCCTCTAAGTCGTCATCCAACGGACGCAGCGATAACCTCGAAATTACATCTACCTACAACCTTGTGGCAGGTAAGCATCGTGTAACTCCTTTGGTTGGTTATAGTTACCTATATAATGTTGCTGATGGATTCAATGCAGGCAACGGTAACTTCCCGTCAGAGTCGTATCTATATAACAACCTGTATCAGGGAAGCATCCTTACAGACGAGAAGGACGAGAAGATAGCAAGTATGGGATCGTACAAATATGATGATACCCTTATCGGTGTCTTCGGACGTGTAAGCTATGGTTTCGACAACCGTTTCAATGCCATGGTGAGTGTGAGACGCGAAGGATCGTCAAAATTCGGTAAAAATCACAAATGGGGTACTTTCCCATCGGCATCTGTGGGTTGGATCATCAGCAATGAGGAGTTTATGAAAGATAATACTCCATGGCTCAATCACCTTGGCGTGCGTGTAGGATACGGTGTTACCGGTGTTATTCCCGGCAGTTCATATATGTCGTTAACTACTTTTGATTATGATGTTTATGGTAAACACCTGTCAGCCGACGGAAAATGGGAACCATCATTGAAAGTGGCACAAAACCCCAATCCTAACCTTAAATGGGAAAAAACTAAGGAGATAAACGTGGGTGTTGACTGGACGGTGCTTTCAAAGAGGTTGAACGGTTCGGTGGATGTGTATAACAAGAAAACCGTTGATCTGCTTTATGATTATGCAGTGCCTGTGCCGCCAAACATGTACGGTTCGATAGTTGCCAACGTGGGCGAGATGAGCAACAAAGGTATTGAGGTTATGATTAATGGTGTGCCAATCAAGAGAAAAGATTTTGAATGGACAACAACTGTAACTGTTTCGCATAATGCCAATAAGCTGTTGAGCTTGTCGAACGACCTTTATGAGACTGATAACTTTATGGAAGTTGGTGGTGTTAGCGACCCTATTTCGGTACCTACCCACGCAATGGAAGTGGGCAATAAACTTGGTGATTTCTGGGGATTGAAATCAAGAGGTGTTAGCAAAGATGGTTTTGTTATGGTTGAGGTATCCGACGGAAATGGCGGATGGGTGCTTAAGGAGTTTGATACCAAATATAACGAAGAGACCAACCGCCAGCGATTAGGAAACGGATTGCCACAGGTGTATCTTGGATGGAATAACTCATTCAAATACAAAGGATTCGACCTTAACCTACAGTTCACCGGCCAGTTTGGTTACAAAATATTGAATGTGCAACGATCATTCTACGAGAATAACTCAATTGCCTACAACAAACTGAAATCGGCATCTAAATGGTATGGTGCAATCGACGATCAGGGAAATCCTGTTATCGACCCCGCCACCGGCAAGCAGATGAAGGTTCAGCTGTCAAAATCAATGTCGCAGGGTGTGTGGAGCGACCACATCGAGAATGGTGACTTCCTGAAACTTACAAGCGCTACATTGGGCTACACACTTCCGCTGGGAGCTAAAGCCAGAACTTATGTGAGCAATGCACGTGTGTATGTATCGGGCCAGAACCTGTTCTGCCTAACCGATTATTCAGGACTCGACCCCGAAGTATCTAACTACTTCCTTGCTCCAGGTATCGATAATAGGGATAAATATCCTACTACACGCTCATTTACAGTTGGTTTAATGATTAACTTCTAAAAATTGATTAACATGAAACGATTAAAATATATAACACTTGCATGTCTGTCGGGGCTGCTGCTTTTGGCCACTTCATGTACCGACCTTACAGAGACAGTATATAGCGAGCTTACCGACGAAACTATCGATGTGAACGACCCTGTGGTGGTTGGTAATATGATGGGAGAAGCCTATGCTCAGATACGTTTCCTATATTGGGGATGGAACGGATATTTCGATCTTAACGAAGAGTGTGCCGATACTTATATGACTCCTAAGCGCATTGGTGTGGGCTGGGGCGACTTGTATGTATCAATGCACAAGCACTCGTGGAATAGCACTCAGGGACATATCGACGGTTTGTGGTATTATGCCTATGTTGGTATCGGATATGCCAATAAATGTCTTGATGTACTGCCCGAAAGCGGTAATTCACAGGCTCAAATGCGATTTTTGAGGGCGTTGAACTACTATATTTTGCTCGATGCATTTAGAAACGTGCCTCTTGAAACTACTCAGAAGTTTGAAGCCGGATATTTGCCCGAACAAAAAGATGCCCAAGAAATATTCGACTATTGTGTGGCCGAGCTTAATGCAATTAAAGATGACCTGGGAACCAAAAAAATTCATGGTATGCCCAACCGTTATGCAGCTAATATGACTCTGGCAAAACTCTATCTTAACTACAATGCCTATTTCGGAACTAATGATAATTCATATTATGAGAAGGCTCTTGTAGAGATAAATGAGATTATCAATGAAGGTGGTTACAGCCTGGCTGCCAACTATCTCGATAATTTCCAAAATGATATCAGCACTTCGCCCGAGGTTATCTTTGCAATTCCGCTTGATAACACCAATGCATCACACAACTATTTGATTAACAAATGCTTGGTTGGTGCCGGTGCTGCTGCTTACGGATATTCGGGTGCTCCATGGAATGGAAGCTGTGCAATACCTCAGTTTATAGAGAGCTATAGTGCCGATGATAACCGTCTTGGCTATACATGGACAGGTGGTGTGCAACGTGCAGCTATTAAAAATGCCGATGGTACTTATACTCCTCAGGCTGGCGATCCTATCTCTTTTTCTTCTGATGACTGGTCAGGACAAGGATATCTTAACTATTCACTTAGAGTTCACTCAATCGATAACCCCGGAGCTTATCAGCAAGAAGGTTACCGCTTTGTGAAGAGCCAGATTTCTGGTGGTGATAAAGGAACTTATGGCAATGATGTTGCTTTCTTCAGATATGCCGATGCGCTATTTATGAAAGCCGAGTGTCTTCTACGCCTGGGACGTGATGAGCAGACAGCTGCCGACCTAGTTACTTCTGTTCGCCAACGCTCTTTTGCATCGTCGGATAAAGCAACACGCACAGTAGCCCAACTTAAGGGTGGTAGTGTGTATAAGTATGGACATCAGGAATATACATCCGAAGGCTATGCCAACTGGGATCCTGCATCATATATCTCAACCAATGAAGGTGGTGATGACATTATACTTGGTGGTCTGCTCGATGACCTTGCATGGGAATTTGTGGGCGAGCACCATCGCCGTCAGGATCTTATACGTTTCAAAATGACCGACGGACGTAATGTGTTCAATGGCAAGTCGTGGTTCTGTAAAGATGCAACCACCGAAACTCATTGGGATTACTTCCCGATTCCTAAGTCGGCCCTCGACTCGAATATATCGTTGAAGCAGAATAGTGGCTATTCGAGTAGTGCCAATTAAACTGGTAATAACAACAAAAAAAGTAGAAACATGAAAAATCATATATTATATCTTTTTGCACTGATTGGTTTAATTGTAGGATTAAACAGTTGCGAGGATAATTCCGATTTCACCAAGCTGCATAAGCTTACTGATGATGAGATTGCCGAAATTAAGCGTCAGGATTCCATCAAAGAGGCTCAACTTACCGGTATTAAGGCCGATTTGATATTGAAATACGACATTTCAATAAAAATGAGCGCCACTCTTTATGATGGTGGTGCTATTGATGTGGACTTGAATTCAATAGCAAATCTATTTGAGATATCTACCGAAGATTTGCTTGCAGGCATCGATGGTGAAAGTGGTGCACCCGAAATAAAAGCATTTGCTATTGAAGGTACTACTCACGATGATAATGGTATTGCTACTAATACTAATGCACCCTGGGGCCACTGGTGGACTGCCGATGGTGATGTTACTACCTGGGGCGCTTCAGCCTATGTATTTACCGAGTTCGATAGTGAAGATGGTAAGTTCTATGTGGGACAATATCCAGGCCGACTCACTGCCGGACAAAAGATTACTATCATTGAAGCTCTTCGTTACAATGGCAAGCGTGCAGCACTTCAAATTACCATCTCTGCTGCCGAAAAAGAGGAGATAAAAGCGCAGGTAGTGTCAACTCAGGAACTTACGACTACTGTGTTCCCCAAAAGCTCTTATGATGTTGATCCTGTTGAGTTTGACCTTGCCAAGGCACTGACTGACCTAGGTGTAGAATCGATGGATGATGTTGAGTTTGTTGCAGTTAACCAAGATGGAACGTATGCCAGCGAATACACCGGCGATGCTTCATTAAAAAGTTACTGGTTCGATATGGACGGATATGTTGGGAGTTGGGGTGATAATGCTTCTGTTTATGCTACTTATGGTGATCTTGAAGAAAACCAAGTTGGTATAGGTCAATTCCCCGGCCACCTATCTGCAGGTGATGAAATTACTATTCAGTACGGTATCCTTGCCAACAATAAAATCGTGATGCTGAAAATTAAGATTGTTGTTGCTGCCTATCAAGATCCTGAAACAGAGCTCGATGGTGATGTGAAACATACTACCCACAATATTACACTTACCAAACCACTTACTACCGGATATGAAAGTGTTGATATTGACGTGAAAGAGATGTTGCGCGATGCATTCCGCAAAACTACTTATCAGATTCACCAGGCAATAGTGAGTGGCGATTTGAAGATATATATCGACGAAGTAACAGAGGAAAATCCTGAATATACAGGTGATGCTCCGGGTTACTGGCTTAAAGAAGACGGTACAGCCGGTACGTGGGGCGAAAGCGTGGTATGGTGCTCATTGGGAAGCTCCGAAACCGAGCTCTATCTTTATGGCGGCAATCACCCCGAAAATGCTGCTGAAGCTACCTCTGTAACCACCAAATATATAGTTACTTTTAATGGTGGTTCGGTAACTTTCAATATTAATTTTTCGCTTACAAACGAATAAGAGATGAAAGTATTAACAATTGATAATCAAATACCTAAGCTGGTTAAGGCCGGCTTAGGTAAACTTGGAATGCTGCTCCTGTTTCTAAGTCTTATTGTGGCAATGGGCAGCTGTGGCGGAAAGGATTCAGACCTTGATATTAAGCCTGATCCCGACGAGAAGAAGGATGATGATTCCGACGACAAAAAAGATGATGTAATAATCCTGTCTCCTTCTGATATTATAGATTACGATAAATTCTATAAACCCGATGAATTTAAGGGTATGGATCTGTTGCGCAGCGATAGTAAATGGTCGTTTGTGCGTAGCAAGCAATCCGATCACTTTATTGTCTTTTGGGAAGCAGGTTTTGGAGCCGATCCTAATGCATCGTCTGTCTCTTCGGATATGAAGGTGGATGTTGATGATTTGCTTACAAAAGCCGAACAATTTTTCGACGTAAATGTCAACATACTCAAATTTGCCGACTATGATAACTCAAATGTGAAGAAGTACAAGATGCAGATCTATCTTCTGTATCAAACCGAGTGGGCGGCCTATGGCGGTGGTGTCGATAACGTTATCGGCGGTTTATGGGTTAACCCTGCAACGTGCCAGCCTGTGGGATCGACAATAGCACATGAGATAGGGCATAGTTTTCAGTATCAGATCTATGCCGATATGCTTGCTAATGGAGCCACTTCCGATGATTTTAGCCGTGGCTTCAGGCATGGTTTCGGAGGCAATGGCGGAAACGCATTCTGGGAGCAGACAGCCCAATGGCAGTCATTCCAATCCTATCCCGATGAGGCTTTTACTTCGTATAACTTTGGTGTCTATACCGACAATTATCATCGCCATGTGTGCCACGAATGGCAACGTTATGCCAGTTACTTCATTCACTACTATTGGGCACAAAAACATGGAATAGACATGGTGGCCAGGGTGTGGAGGGCTGCTGTGGCTCCCGAAGATCCTTTTCAAACGTATATGCGCATCAACAGTATGTCTGTCGATCAGCTTAACGAAGAACTTTATGAGGCAGCCAGCCGTTTTGCCACTTGGGACCTGGATAATATCCGAAGCATAGGCAGTAATTTTATTGGTAAGCACACCTATAAATTCTATCAGTTGGCTGATGGAAGCTACCAGGTGGCATATAGCAAATGCCCCGGCACCACCGGCTATAATATTGTGCCGCTTAATGTGCCTGCTGCAGGTACCACCATCTCTATTAAGTTTGATGGTATGCAGCC
>CAZWOA010000017.1:4619-14701 GCA_964635545.1 uncultured Marinilabiliaceae bacterium | reverse complement strand
CATCCGTGGGATGAGAAGGAGAGCAACGACGATCAGTGGCCCTACAAAATTAAAATCACAAATTCTGATTTGTTGGGTAGCATGACCATCGATCCCACCAAAGATCCGGAGGATGTTACCCTCACCTATAATGTGTCGTTTAAGGCAAGTGCCGATGAATATACCGGAACTTCTGTAAATCTGACTGATAATGGTGATGTGGCGAAGTTGGCACAAGCATTTGTTATGCAGCCTTCAGCCATTGCCAATCAGATGCTTAGTGCAAAATCGTCGCCTGCTGAAGGTAAGATTGCCTTTGCAGCTATCGAGGCTAACGGTAATGCCAATTATGCCACAACTGCCAACGGGTATGGTTTCTGGTTCGACTCGGCTGGTGATGTAACTTCCTGGGGTGCAAGTAATGACAGCAAGGTTTTTGTCGAGTTTGATGCATCGTCAATGGAGTTTTCCATTGGTCAGTACCCCGGAAAATCCAGTGCCGGCGATAAGTACACCGTAAAAGAGGCGCTTATTTATACCAAAGATGGCAAGCAATATAAAGCCTCTTTTGTATTTAATATTACAATAAATTAGGTTTAGTCTTGAGTTTAAGTTAATGGAAAGTAATTCTCTATATTATGAGGTGGATTTCTGCCTTATAATATTGAGATTACTTTTATTTTTAAGCATCATCAGAAAACAATTACCATGAGAATAATATTATTCATACTATTTATATCAATAACTTTTTGCGGTGTTTCGGCACAAACAAGAAGTTTTACCGGTAACCCTCTTTTACCCGGATATTTTGCCGATCCCACAATTCAGAAATTCGATGGCCGATACTATATTTATGCTACCACCGATGGAGTGAAACTGGCATCGGGAGAGCCTACAGTATGGATTAGTGACGACCTTGTGGAGTGGTATAACTACTTGTTGGATATAGAGTTACCCGAAGGTCTTAACAACTGTTGGGCCCCTGATGTGCAGAAAGGTACCGACGGAAAATACTATTATTACATGGGAAATTGCGAAAGAGGCTGCAATATTTATGGTTATGTTTCCGACTCGCCAATGGGACCATTTACGCCCATCAACGATGGTAAACCTGTAATCCCCGTGGGCACGTCGCGCGAGCATCTTCCGGCTCTTGATGCCCAGTTTTTTTATGATGATGACAATACCCTCCACTCATATTTCGGTACTTGGTGCACTTCATTTGGCGGTATGGGCTATGCAAAAATTGATGCCAATGATATGTTCACCATTCAGGAGTCAGCCCTTATTCCGATATCCGAAATTCCTCACGCTTTTGAGGCTGCATATATGTTGAAACATGAGGGCAAGTATATTCTGATGTATTCGGCAGGCGATTGCAGATTAAGCACTTACAGCGTTCATTATGCCGTAAGCGATTCTCCTAAAGGTCCATTTCGATATGGCAAAAACAACCCCATTCTTGAAACTAACCATGATGGCACTGTTGATTCTCCCGGCCATCACTCTATCTTGTTGAAGGATAATGAATATTATATGCTTTATCACCGTCATGATAATCCGCATAGCAGCGGAGGCGAATTCAGGCAGGTGTGCATCGACAAAATGGAGTTTGAAGATGATGTTACAATCAAAAAAATAGAGCCGTCACACACCGGCGTTGCATTTGTTAAGAGTCATAGTGCCAATAATATAGCCCGAAATTGTGCGGCAACGGCATCGTCGGCTTATCACCTTAAGGCCGATACCACAAAATATAGCAACAGTGGTTATGATTATCTCTATTCACCACAAAATGCTGTTGATGATGATAACGGCACAATGTGGAAGGCCGCTTCAGCCAAGTTACCGCAATCTATCACTCTTGATTTGGGTAAAGTGGTTGATATAAAAAGAGTTAGCACCCAGTTTGAGTATGCTACTTACTATTATCAGTATAAAATAGAGACATCGGTTGATGGCAAAAAATGGCAACTATTTGCCGATAAAACCGATAACAGAACTTGTGGCATGCCTATGATTGACGATAAAGCGCAAAGTGCACGCCACATCAGAATCACCATCACCGGAACTGAAAAAACAGGAGTGCTGCCGGCGATATGGAATGTGAAGGTTTATGATGAGCTTTTTGCTACCCCCGCATTTGCTAATAAACCATCAGTATTAAAGCCCGGTGAAGCTCCATCAGGCAAGCAGATTGTGAAGATTGATGCCCGTAAATTCAAAAATAATTCTTCAGCTATCACCATGAAAAACAGTTCAAAATTTGGAGGTTACTTTACTGCAAATGAGCCTATTGAGGTTAAAACTATTGATGGTGTTAAAGCATTTTTCTTCAATGGTAATAATTTTCTGAAACTTAGCAAACCTGCACCTCAAAGTATGAGTTGGAATGCGCCTTATACTGCTTCTGCGTGGGTGTATGTGCCCAAACTTGCTCATGGTGAGGCTGTTATTGCTTGGAATAGTCGTGAGAATATGCTTCAGTCTTCCTATTCGTCAATGATGATTGGTACAGGCAACTATGGTGCGGTGGCGCATGGCGATGGAGCCGTTGACGTGCCCTATAAAAATGTGCCTGCCGAAGGAACCTGGAACCATATAGCCATTACGTTCGACGGGGCGGTTGAGAAGGTTTTTGTAAATGGTAAGTGCGATTCCACCACTCCTATATCTCTGTTTGTTGAAAATAGCGATATAATTATTGGTTCCACGGGCGAGCAGCATGAAAACCTGAATGGCTATATTGCAAATGTGGAGTTGTGGAATAAATCTATGACTGATAGCGAGATTGTGAATATTATGAATAGTACAAAGCCAACAAAATAGATATTAACGCAAAATAGATAAGAAAGTATGAAAAAGCAGTTGTTGTTATTTGCGCTTTTAATGCCTTTTGTCCTGCCTTTAATGGGGCAGGATTTTTACCCCATTTCACCGGTTCCGTTCACTAAGGTTGAGGTTACCGATGCATTCTGGGGCCAGCGGTTGAAGGCAAACCGTGATGTTACCATTCCTTTGGCTTTCAGCAAATGTGAGGAGACAGGGCGGTATGAGAATTTCGTTAAGGCGGCCAATCCCAGTAAAGCCTACAAAGTGGGCGGGCTCTCTTTTGATGATACTGATGTGTTCAAAACCATTGAAGGTGCCAGCTACTCCATGCAAACTTTTCCCGATAAGAAGCTGGACATGTTTATGGATAGCATCATTACTCTGGTTGCGAAAGCCCAAGAGGCAGATGGTTATCTCTACACTTCGCGCACCATGAATCCTGAGCATCCACACGAGTGGGCGGGCGATAGCCGCTGGATAAAGGAGGAGGAGCTGAGCCACGAACTTTATAATCTGGGCCACCTTATTGAGGGTGCTATCGCTCATTATCAGGCCACCGGAAAACGTAATTTCCTTGATATTGCCATTAAATTTTCCGATTTGGCGGTTAAGGAGGTAGGCGATAAGCCCGGACAGGCATGCGTAGTGCCGGGGCATCAAATTGCTGAGATAGCTATGGCAAAATTGTATGTGGTTACAGGAGATAAAAAGTATCTCGATTTTGCCAAGTTCCTATTGGACAAGCGTGGATATACCGAGAGAAGAGACAGTTACAGTCAGGCGCATAAGCCGGTGCTACAGCAGGATGAGGCTGTAGGTCACGCTGTTAGGGCCGCATATATGTACTCGGGGATGGCCGATGTGGCAGCCCTCACCGGCGATACTGCATATATTAATGCCATCGACCGAATATGGAACAACATCGTGGAGAAGAAGATTTACATCACCGGAGGTATAGGAGCCACCAGCAATGGCGAGGCCTTCGGCGAGAATTATGAACTGCCCAATATGTCGGCCTATTGCGAAACGTGTGCAGCCATTGCCAATGTTTATATGAATTACAGGTTGTTCCTGCTTCATGGCGATGGAAAATATTTTGATGTGCTTGAGCGTACTCTCTATAACGGACTCATTTCAGGCGTGTCGATTGATGGTGGTGCTTTTTTCTATCCCAATCCACTGGAGTCCATAGGCCAACATCAACGGCAGCCTTGGTTTGGTTGTGCTTGCTGTCCGTCGAATGTGGCGCGCTTCATCCCGTCGTTGCCCGGCTATGTATATGCGGTAAAAAATTCCGATCTGTATGTCAACTTGTTTCTATCCAATAATTCGGATATCGATGTTAAGGGCACAACTGTAAGCCTTAGTCAAAGCACTACCTATCCATGGAATGGAGATGTGTCTATAAAAGTGAATCCAAAGAAACAGCAGCAGTTCAACCTTAAAATAAGAGTTCCGGGCTGGGTTAGGTCGGAGGTGATGCCTTCTGAACTATACTCGTATAACGATCGTAAGTCGTTGTCGTATAAGGTGAAAGTGAATGGTGTAGAGGTGCAAAGCGAGATTAAAGAGGGATATTTTACCATCTCCAAAAAATGGAAAAAGAACGACGTGGTTGATATTCATTTTGATATGCAGCCACGCACTGTGAAAGCACGTAATGAGGTGGAGGCCGATCGTGGCAAGGTGGCCATTGAGCGCGGACCAATCGTGTATTGTGCCGAGTGGCCCGATAACAGGCAAAGTGTACTTAGTACCACACTCACTAAACGCCCATCTTTCACCGAGACGTTTAGAGCCGATCTTCTTGGTGGCGTAATGCAGCTTAAAACCAGCGATGCCCAGATGTTGAGTTACGACAAAAACGGCAAAATTAGTGTTGAAGATGTGGAACTAACTATGATACCCTACTATGCGTGGGCACACCGTGGCGAGGGCGAAATGGCTGTGTGGCTTCCCGATGATATTAGTGCGTCGAGGCCTGTGATGCCGGCAACTATTGCTTCCGAAAGTAAAATAACTGCCTCATACACAACTCAATCGATATCTTCAATCAACGACCGTCTTGTGCCAAAGAATGAGTTCGACCGTTCTGTGCCTTATTTTCATTGGTGGCCCAAAAATGGAACTACCGAATGGATTGTCTACGATTTTGGTGTCGAGAGAGAGGTGAGCAGCACTTCTGTAATATGGTATGATGATGGTCCGTGGGGTGGTTGCAGGGTGCCCCAGTCATGGAAAATTTATTACATGAGCAGTAAAGGTGAATGGATGCCTGTTGCTAATAATAATGATTATGCAACTGTAAAGGGGTCTGTTAATTATGTATCTTTTGAGCCGGTAAAAACTAATGCACTGAAGATAGAAATTGTGCTTCCCGAAGATAACTCGGCCGGTATTTTTGAGTGGGAAGTGGAGTAATATTCCTATATCCGTTAGATTCTAAAAATCAAAACCCTCCAAAATCATGTAAGTGTGATTTTTGGAGGGTTTTTGTGTTATTGTTTTTGTCTTTTATCTGCTCGCCTCCTCGGTTTTGCTGGAGTTGGCAATTATTTTGTTAAGCTCTTTTATCTCTTTTCCGCTTAGTTTGCGATATCGCCCTGTTGGCACATCAAGGTTTATGTTGAGCACTCTTATGCGTTTAAGGCCTGTGACTCCATAATCCATATATTCGCACATCCTGCGTATCTGCCGGTTGAGGCCCTGGGTGAGTATTATCCTGAAAGTGAACTTGTTAATCTGGGTAACTTCGCATTTTTTAGTTACGGTACCCAATATTGGTACTCCGGCTCCCATGCGTTTTATGAATCGGTCGGTTATGGGTTTATCCACAGTAACGATATACTCTTTGCCATGATTATTGCGCGACCGTAATATTTTGTTTACTATATCACCATCATCGGTCATAAGTATCAGTCCTTCACTATCTTTATCGAGCCTACCGATGGGGAATATGCGTGTGGGATAATTGATGAAATCAACAATATTACCTTTAACTCGCTGGTCGGTGGTGCACTCAATGCCCACCGGTTTGTTAAATGCCAGATAGATAAACTCTCCTTTTGATGCCGAAATTAATTTGCCATTTACTTTCACCACATCATTGGTACCAACTTTTGAGCCCATCTCGGCCGTTTTGCCGTTAATGGTTACCCGCCTCTGTTCCACTAGTTTATCGGCTTCCCGCCTTGAGCAGAATCCTGTTTCCGATATATATTTATTGATGCGCTTAAGCTCTTCCATCCTTATAAAACATCTCTGTTGATAGTAAGTAATGGTGCTAAGATACGGATAATTAAAAAATAGTACATTTTCCTTATTAATTTTCTTTTTACCACAAAAAACACCAACAACACGAAAAGTGATATATTCGCAAAATAGAACACAATGAACGCTTACGCAAAAAAAAAAATTAGTATTCTAAAGGGTATTAATTACCACGTGGCTTTAGCCCGTGGTTGTGGCAGTAGTGGAAATCAAGGCTTTAGCCCAATCTCGTAATCCATTATTATCTGCCTATATAGATTTTTTTGACTAAAGTGGAGGTGTCTGTAAAGTCAACGAATTTTTTAAAACCAAGCGTACCGATATCTATCGGCACGAGCGACACGAATTAACACGAAGAATTTAAAATTCTAATTATAAGGCATTCATTTTCATAAAAAGAATTTCCAAAAATCTGTGTAATCCCGTATAAACGGGACAAGTACCGTGGATGATTTACTTGTTGAGCATCACTGTTTTGTTGTAAATCAATCGATTATTTGTGAAGGTTGAATAAAAAAACACCCCGACTTCCTCATTCTTTGCGGATGTCGGGGTGTTGTAGTCTCTATGATTCAGTGTTTTACTGTTTTATCTCCTTTTCAAACCATTTGCTTCTATCGGGAGGTGTGGGAGCTACAATTTTTTTCGTAGGATTGCTATCCAGCTGTTTCAGAAGCTCTTCCACAGCTTTTTCAATGCCGGGATCTTCACCTGCAGCAAGTTTCTCGGGGCGGTCTATCACTTCAATATCGGGATAAACGCCCACTCCTTCAATGATAAACTCACCGTTCTCATCATAAATTCCAAAGCGGGGAACCGAGATGTAACCACCATCCACAAGGCGTGCATTTCCGCTTATGCCCACCAGTCCGCCCCAGGTGCGTGTGCCTATGAGCTTGCCCTGGCCGGTCTTGCGGAAGAAGTAAGGCAGAGCATCGCCACCCGATGATGAGTAGCCGTTTATCAGCATCACTTTGGGACCGTTATGTGCCACATCGGGCGAGGTCATTGGCTCAAGGCCGTTGCGGTGCCAGTAGGCGAGTGTGCGTCTCTGAAGCAGGTTAATCATGCGGTGAGGAATAAAACCGCCGCCATTATAACGGTCATCGAGTATTAGCGCCTCTTTGTCGTTGTAGGCATAGAACCCTCGATATAACTCACGGTTACCCTCAACGGCTGTGTTGGGCAGGTAGATGTATCCTATGCGGCCGCCCGACAGCTTATCAACCATGGCACGGCGCTCGTTAACCCATGTAAGGTGCATTATTTCAAGTTCGCTCTCTATGGGCATTATGGTGTAGCTGCGTTGTGCTCCTTTGCCTGTGGCCACCGTTATCTCTACTCTTACGTCGGCTTTATTCTCGAGGAACTGGTACGGATTATCGGCAAGGGTTATATTATGCCCATCGATGCTGATGAGGTGGTCGCCCTCATTAACCTCTACGCCCTGCTCGGTGAGTGGTGAACGGCGTTGCGGGTTCCAGTTCTCTCCGTCATATATCTTCTCTATTCTATAGCGTCCTGCCTTTGTGTCGGCAGTGAGACGAGCACCAAGCAGACCGGTATTTACCCGTTTCACCCGTTTGATGTCGCCCCAATCAACATAGGCGTGGCCTGCATTTACTTCCGACACTATTTCGTGCATAATGTAGTCGAGGTCGAAACGGCTTGGTGCATAAGGAACCAATTCGCCATACATGGTAGTAATCTTTTGCCAATCAGTGCCATGCATATTATCAACATAGAAATAATCACGGAATATGCGGCATGCATCATTATAAATCTGGTTCCACTCGTTGCGGGGATTGATTTTCATTTCCAACTTATCGAGATTGAGTTTTCCGGCTCCGGCTTTTTGTCCCGGTTGTATTTTTGCTATGCCGAAATCGTCACCTGTCTGGTAGATGAATGATTTTCCATCGGCCGACGGTACGCCACCATATACGCCATCCATAATCTCTTCGGTCTTCTCATCCGCCATATTATAACGCATTAACTTACCTTTAGAGCTGAAAAGCAACCCGCCATCCACTACGCCCATGAGCGAGTATTGACCGGCTGCCACCGGAAGTGCCATCACACGGTTATCTATCCCGTTGAAGTCGATGGTTACGGTTACTTGTTTCTCCTCTTTAACAGGTTCATCCTTAGGCTGTTTGCTGCTTTTTTTGGCAGGTGCCTCCTCTTTGGGCTTAACAGCTATCTGCTCAATATCGTTTTTATCTTTTTTGAGTTTGGAACCGTCGTTATTCAGTGCCACTGCATAAATTCTTCCGGCATTATTGTAGAGATAATCAAACTCAAAGCTCGAAAATGCAAGGTTGAAGTCACGGTTTGAAACAAAGAATATGAACTTGCCACAACTGCTAAATACCGGGTCGAAATCGCTAAAGGTACTGTTGGTCAGTTGGTTGGCCTTGCCTGTTGCGATGTTGTAAACCCATATAGCACTGTTGTTATTGGGCGACTGCTTGGTGTAGGTTACCCATTTTGAGTCGGGTGAGAAGCTATAGGTGCGTATCTCATTTTTTGTTGCTTTATCAATGGCGGTCTGCCTTCCGGTAGTTACGTCAAGGAGCCACAATTGAAGTGTGCGGTCGCTATATACCAGGTAACGGCTGTCGGGCGACCACTCGGCTTCATATTTCCAGGCTGTGGAGCCATTGGTGAGCTGGCGTGGTTTTGCACCTTTTTTATTTTCTAGCAGATATATCTCATATTCGCCTGTGCGGTCGCTGTAGTATGCAATGTATTTGCCATCGGGCGACCATGACGGGAATATCTCTCTGGATTCGGGTGACTGAGTGAGATTTTCAATAACACCGTTTTCGGCAGGAACAGAGAATATGTCGCCCCGTGCATCAAATAGGGCACGTTTGCCGGTGGGTGAGATTGAGAAGCTGTGAATATCGTCTTTCACATTTTTGTAATAGGGCAGTAGGGCAGGATTATCATAGTTGATATCGACCTTAACTTCATTTGTGTTACTATTTTGAGTATCAAGAACATATAGGTGTCCTCCGTTTTCGTAGGCTATCTTCCCGTTGCTGCCCGATGGCCACATAACATCAAAATCCTTATGGAAAGTAATCTGTTTCTCATTTTTGGTTTTTGTGTTGTAGCTGTAAATATTCAGTTTCAGGTCGCGGTCGGATGCAAAATAGATGTTATCGCCTTGCCATATTGGCCATTGGTCGCTGCCTGCAAAGTGGGTCATCTGTTCCGATGTGTTGTTTTTCAGGTCGTAAATCCATAGTTCGGTGGCACGACCTCCTTTATACCGTTTCCAGCTTCTAAACTCGCGGTCAACCGGGGTGAAGCATATTTTTGTTCTGTCGGGTGACAGAGCGCCAAAGCCGCCGTCGATTATAGGAAGTTGGGTTTCAAATCCTCCGTTTATATCAACCAGAAAATACATTCCATTACGGTCGCCAAAGGGAGAGCGGTTGGCGCGTATAAGTATCTGGTTACTATCGGCTGTCCAGCCCAGCACTACGTGGTCGTATCCGCCGCGTGGAGGCATCACGCCTACAGAGTTATACCATGTTAGCTGTTTTGCCGAGCCACCCTGCGCTGGCATCACCCATATCTGGCGACTGCCCGAGTATTCGGCCGAGAAGGCTATCCATTTGCCATCGGGCGAAATTTTAGGGAATAGCTCCAACCCTTCGTGCGAGGTTAGCTGGCGGGCATTATTTCCGTTGGCATCGGTGGTCCAGATGTCGCCTGCATAAACGAATACTATCTGATTCCCATTGATATCGGGGTAGCGCAACAGCCGTGCCTCGCCGGCATTTGCAGCATTGTGCATTAAGCACCAAAAGCCTATAAAGGCTAATAAGCGTTGAATCATGTTGTTAAGTTTAAAGTTGTCTATCATCATAAAAATAGACAATTATTATTGTATGGCAACCATAGTTTTGTCACTTATTGGGTTTTTGTGCTCAATTTACTGAAATTTCTTTAACGAATCACTGTCATTGGTAGCTGAAGCATGGAAA
>CAZWOA010000017.1:0-4519 GCA_964635545.1 uncultured Marinilabiliaceae bacterium | reverse complement strand
ATATGAAGATAGCGATAACTTCAAGCGGGAACTCTCCCGAAAGTAAAATCGATAGTCGTTTTGGTCGTTGCAGTTTCATTGCAATTTATGATAAGTCGTCGGGTAACCTTAATTTTATTGAGAATACCGGCAAGGATAGCTCATCAGGAGCCGGCCCGGCAACGGCTAAACTTGTTGCCGATGCCGGCGTGAGTAAGGTTGTAGCCCTTGAATTTGGCGGTAAAGTGAAGTCGATTCTCGAAGCCCTTAATATAGAGATGCATCAATATTCCGAATCGGAAGTCTCTGTTTCGGAGATTATAACTCAGCTTAATTAACCATTAAACAACAATACTATGCCACGATTAGATGGAACAGGCCCCGATGGAAAAGGTAGAAAAGCCGGTCGCGGATTGGGTAGATGTAAAGAGATGCCCGAACAAGGCGGAGTGGAACTTGGGCGAGGACAAGGATTGAGAAGAAATGCCGGAGGAGGTTTCGGCGAAGGGCATCGTTACCGTGGAGGTAAAGGCGCCCAGCAATCACCAGGTACTGAAGGTGATAATAACGTGTGTAAAGAATAAGTTAACTATCTGTATTTAAAATAATAGTAATAATGAAAAGTAAAATAGCGATTCCTTTGGAGAATGGTAAACTCTGTTCTCATTTTGGCCACTGCGAGCAATTTGCAGTTATTGATGTGGTAGATAATAAAATTACAGGTCAGGTGATGCTTACTCCACCGCCTCACGAACCCGGAGTGCTGCCTGCATGGCTTGCCTCAGAAGGTGTTACCGAGGTTATTGCCGGTGGTATGGGACAGCGAGCAATTGACCTTTTTACCAACAATAACATAAAAGTAAATGTGGGTGTAAACCCTAAATCGCCCAACGAACTTGTGGGTGACTGGATTGAAAACCGACTGGCAACAGGTAACAATAAGTGCGACCATTGATTGGCGTGGTATGTTACTATATTGTTTGTTATTATAATGCTGTAAAATGAAAATTGCTATAGCAAGCGGAAAGGGTGGTACAGGCAAAACTTTTGTCTCTACCAACCTTTTTGCTTCTCTACAAGATGATAATAAGGTGGTTACAATTATCGATTGCGATGCCGAAGAGCCTAATGTAACCAGGTTTTTAACGGGTGAGCAGTGTGGTCAATCGTTTGTTAATCAGGATATTCCGGTTATAGATAGTGAAAAGTGCGCTTTTTGCGGTAAGTGCAGCGATTACTGTAACTATAACGCCATTATGATTGTGCCATCTGCAAAATATATTAATGTAATCGAGGATTTGTGCCACGATTGCGGTGCGTGCTATTATGCCTGCACAGATGCTGCAATATCGGCCAAACAGAAGATTGTTGGAGAGGTTAACAGTTATCGATATAGTGCCACTTTCACCATTGTTGAGGCGCGTATTGAGGTGGGTACCCATTCGGCCGTTCCTGTCATTAAAAGTGGGATTAATACTGCTGCGGATAGCGATTTGTTAATTATGGACTCGCCTCCCGGCATTTCGTGCCCGTTTATAACTACTGTTGATAGAGCCGATTACGTAATTCTGGTTACCGAGCCAACTCCCTTCGGACTGAATGACCTTAAGCTTTCGGTGAGCACTCTGCAGGAACTAAACAAGCCCTTTGGGGTGGTGGTAAATAGAGCCGGATTAGGTGATGATGATGTGTTTAACTATCTGAAAAATAATGATATAGAGTTGTTGCTTGAGATTCCTTTCGATAAGAAGATAGCCAAAATTTATTCCAAAGGTTCTTTGCTGGTAGAGCATCATCCGCAGTGGAAAGAAAAATTTAAGGGTGTGTTATGTTCTATTATTCAGCAGTTTAATTAGTTTTTTTAAGATGAATGAAATTGTTGTTTTAAGCGGTAAAGGCGGCACCGGAAAGACATCCATTAGTGCTGCTTTTGCAACCATTGCAAAGGATATGGTGGCGGCCGATTGCGATGTTGATGCTGCAAACCTCCGGTTGATTCTTAATCCTGAAAATTACCGTGAGGAGCCTTTTATTTCGGGCCATAAAGCTATGATTGACAAAGCAATATGTACCAATTGTGCTGTTTGTGTGGATTATTGCCGCTTTGATGCTATGCATGTTATTGCTGATGAGGTTGTTATAAGCGATGTGTCGTGCGATGGCTGCCAACTATGCATGAGGGTGTGCCCCGAAGATGCCATAACGATGGTTCCTGAAGATAAAAGTCGCTGGTTTGAAGGTGTTTACAGAAACGGAATACTCATACACGCGTGTCTGGCTCCGGGTGAGGAGAACTCCGGCAAATTGGTTGACAAAGTGCGTGAGCAGGCCCGTAAAACTGCCAAAGATAGGGGAGTAGATACAGTAGTTATTGACGGCCCGCCGGGCATTGGATGTCCTGCAATATCGGCTCTCACAGGTGCAAAAGTGGCAGTGTTGGTAACGGAACCCACTGTTACAGGGCTGCACGATTTAAAGAGAGTAGTTGAGCTGGCGCGTGGGTTTAAGGTTAAAGTTTTTGTAATCATCAATAAATGGGATATTAATCCTGAAATGACAATAGTTATAGCAGACTGGCTTGATAGTGAGGATGTTGAAATGGTTGGTCGTTTGCCTTTTTCCGAACAGTTTGTTGCCTCTATGATACAGTCGAAAAGTATAATTGAGTATGCCCCGTATTCGGAAATCAGCCGGACGTTAAAAGAGATATGGAAGACGGTTTTAGAGGCAATGAGATAATGCTCACACATAGTGGGCTATGAATGGGGATGTGCGCAGGAAAGTTTTGGAAATAATTATTGACATTGGCATAGAAAAAAGATAACTTTAGATTAGCAGTAAATTAGTTGTCAATGACCTTAACATTACGAAGAATACTCAGACAAGGAGAAATTTTCATAGGAATATTTTTTCCATACGACAAGGGGATTATTAACGAATTAAAACAGATAGGAGCTAAATACAGTAAGACAAACAGATGCTGGTACATTGGCTACAATAAAGATAGTTACAGAGCCTTAAAAGAAAGGTTTAGTGTTATTGTGATTGAAAAACCAGAAGAAGAGCAGATGGTGGCCGACAATAAAAATCGAGACAATCCACCCATAGGCAAATCAATTAGTGAAAATAAGCCGCAAATCCCAGTTAATTCGTTGGGACATAAAGACTCCAACAGGACTCTTGCCGATAAGCTCAATGCTAAGGTATATCAATCATTGGGGAAGTATTGGATTATATCGATGTACTATCACTACAGAGTAAGTAAAACTCTGCTCAAGATAAAAGGAGTATATTGGAATAGCAATCAGAAAGTATATTATGCGTTCAGGCATCCTGACGTAAAAGCACGAATAGAGGAGTTATTAGAGACTGAAAACTTCCTTCCTGCGGATTTCTGGATAAAAAGCTCTGTCTCGCAATCATACATATTGAGCATAGCAACTCACGAGGATCAACAGTGGATGAGGGTTTATATTCCTAGAGATTTTCATCTTACAGAAAAAATTAAGCGTTTTGCTATGGCGCAATATCATAAACAGGCTGGATGTTATTTGTTGCCTGCAACTCCTGAAATATTCAAGGCCTTGTCGGTTCATTACGAGGGAAACACAATTAAAAACACACTTCCATCCGGATATTTGAAAAAGGAAAATTTACCAAACAGAAAACGTTTTCTTCTTCAAAAAGCTCAAAAGCAGGTACTGGACAATGTTCCTGAAAAAGGGCAAAAATATGTGTCGTTAATGGTTGACACCATGCTGGCACACAATTTAAGCGATTCAACCATAAGAAATTACGGTAATAGTTTTGTGCGTTTTTTACGAGATCACGATTTTATAAATCCTGTGGAAATAGAGTACAATCAGATAGTTAAATATTTGGGTTCATTAATGGCACGAGGACTACGATCAGCAACGGGGCATAATCTTGTAAATGCAATAAATTATTACTACAAAAATGTGGAGCACAACAAAACATTCAAATTAGATTTGCCCCGCCCCAAGAAAGAGAAAAGCATAAGAACAGTTTTTACACCCGAGGAGTGTAATATGGTATTTGCCGCCATCGATAACCCAAAGCATAAATTACTGTTAATGATTGTTTACGGAGCGGGACTGCGACTAAGCGAAGTAGTAAATCTTAAATGGAACGACATATTGTTGAGTGAGCAAAAAATACATCTAAAAGACGCCAAAGGTAAAAAAGACAGAATTGTTATGCTGCCTGTATCTATTATTTCGATGTTAAACAACTATCGCGAATTATACAAAACAACCGATTATGTTTTTGAAGGGCAAAGTGCCGCAATGCCTTATAGTGCAAGGAGTGTACAAAATATAATGAGAGGTGCACTGGAAAAAAGTGGATTATCGAAGCGAGGAAGTTTACATAGTTTGAGGCATAGTTTTGCCACTCATCTTTTAAATGCCGGCACCGACATAAGATATGTTCAGCAGTTACTGGGTCATAAGGACATAAAAACCACAATGATATATTCGCATATTAGTCAGCCACTTGTAGAGCGCGTAAAAAGTCCGCT
>CAZWOA010000016.1:17629-45257 GCA_964635545.1 uncultured Marinilabiliaceae bacterium | reverse complement strand
ACACAGTAATCTCATACAACAGCTAATAGGAAAAACAATTCAAATATAGTAAAAATTGAAAGAGCTTAATAGTTTAAGAGTTAAATAGATAGATAGACAAATAGTTGAATAGCTGAATAGTCGTCGTCAATCGTGGGGCGTGGGGCGTGGGTCGTAATTCGATAGTCGTAATTCGATAGTCGTGAGTTGTAATTCATAATTTGTAATTCGTAATTCAATCGTCGATAGAGGCAAGCCGAATAGTGGCGACATCTTGGTAGTAATGAAGGAAAGCTACCAGCTAATGGCTATCAGCTAAAATCTATCCCCCCTCTCAATTTACAATGAATATAAAAAATCCATAGAATTTCACTATCTTTGCATAATTAGGAACTATTAGTAAAAAAAACCGGGCGCCATGAGAATTTCAATGTTTAAAGTACCTAGTCACAGGGTTTTCAACCACACCCCCATATATTACGACGAAGCCAAAGAGAAACAGGCAGAGCGACTGCACAATGCCCGCGAGGAGCTGGGTATGCTTACAGAGGAGGAGAAATTAGCAGCCGTTGGGGCTCGTATCAGGGGTGGAATAAAACGACGTAAAAGCGACTTTTTTGAACAGACATACAGCGAAAAGAAAAAATCGACACTCAGGCTTTTTATTATAATTGTTGCATTGGGCGCAATAGCATACTATTTGATGGGCGAGTTCAAAGATGAGATTTTCGAACTGTTATTTTAAGTGATTATTTACATATGCCAGATGTTATACAGTTATTACCCGACTCGGTAGCCAACCAGATAGCTGCAGGCGAGGTGATACAAAGACCGGCTTCGGTAGTTAAAGAGCTGATGGAGAATGCACTGGATGCCGGAGCAACAGATATAAAAGTAATAGTTAAAGAGGCAGGTCGTTCACTTATCCAGGTTATAGATAACGGATGCGGAATGGGCGAAACCGATGCCCGCATGGCCTTTGAGCGACATGCCACTTCAAAAATAAGAGAGGCCAACGACCTGTTTTCTCTCAGCACCATGGGTTTCAGAGGCGAGGCGCTGGCATCCATTGCCGCAGTGGCTCAGGTAGAGCTGCTCACAAGGCGCGAAGATGACGAGCTTGGCATAAAAATAGAGATTGCAGGCTCTAAAGTTGAGAAGCAAGAGACGGTGCAGTGCCCAAAAGGAACCCAGTTCCTGGTTAAAAACCTCTTTTTCAATATTCCCGCTCGACGCCGTTTCCTGAAATCGAACACGGTGGAGTTGCGCCATATAACCACCGAATTTCAACGTGTGGTGCTGGCCAACCCTAACGCATCTTTCACGCTGGTACACAACGACTCGGTAATGTTTACCCTATCACCGGGCAATTACCGCCAAAGGGTAGCTGCAATGGTGGGACGCAACATAAATAACCAGCTTATACCGGTGGATACCGAGACTTCAATAGTGCATATACATGGCTTTATAGGCACTCCCGAGACTGCACGGAAAAGTTGTGGCGACCAATATTTCTTTGTCAACAACCGCTATATGAGGCATCCCTACCTGCACCGCGCAGTTATGGAGGCATATCAAAAACTAATACCATCAGATGTAACTCCCGTATATTTTCTATATCTGGATGTTGATCCGCAAATAATCGATATCAACATACATCCCACCAAGACCGAGATAAAGTTTGAGGATGAGCGTATTATATGGCAGCTCATAAATGCGGCCGTGCGCGAAAGTCTTGGTAAGTTCAACGTGGTTCCTTCCATCGATTTCGATACCGATGATATTATAGACATGCCCATAGCCAACGGTAACGCGGCAATATCGGCACCACAAATACATATTGACAAAACCTACAACCCCTTCGAGAGCGGTAACCGTGAATTTGGCTACACATCAAAATCGTATGGCTCCAACCCACAATCCACATCGGGCTGGGAGTCGTTCTTTTCGGGCCTTGCCACCGGTGCCGATGATGATGACAGCGAGGGCACAATCACATTCACATCAGCCATTGATAGCGAGCCGACAGAAAAACAGGAGATTCCGGCATCTTCACCATCTTTGGGTGGCGATACACAGGGTAGTCCGCTACGGTTCTTCCAGTTTAAAACCAGATTCATAGTAACTTCGGTAAAGTCGGGGTTGATGTTCATCGACCAGAAACGCGCCCATGAACGCATACTTTTCGAAGAGTACATGAAAATAGTATCATCGCAACAGATGATTACCCAAAAACTTCTATACCCCGAAGAGCTGCACCTCACCGCCGAAGATGCCGCAATTATTGATGATTTCATCCCGGTTCTCAATGAAATTGGGCTGATAATAGAGCACTCGCAAGATGATGATACATACCGTATTATATCGGTGCCATCGCAATTAACGGGAACATCGGTGCCGGCACTCATTGATGGGTTGCTCTACGACTATAAATCGGATGGCATTGATGCACGCGACAGGGTAAAAGAGATTGTGGTGAAATCGATGGCTTCGCAAAGTGCTATACCATATGGCAAACCGCTTGGCAATGAGGAGATGAACAATCTGTTCGACCGCTTGTTTGCATGTGAAACACCCAACTATTCGCCATCAGGTAAAACAATAATTTCTATAGTTGATACAGAACAGATTGAATCTTTATTCAAATAGTTATAATATTGCACAATCTAACCATCAAATCACCAAAACATTACAAAAACGAGAAAATAGACCATAATGATAAATAGACAATCAGGGTTTTCATCACTCACACCGGTGGTTAAGAACCTATTAATAATAAATGTTTTAGCATTTTTTGCCACCTATGTTTTTGGCAATTCCATGCACATCAGCCTCAACGAAATGTTTGGACTCAGATATTTCGGTTCCGAGAAGTTCTCGCCGTTCCAGCTGGTAACATATATGTTTCTCCATGCCGATATTAGCCATATATTCTTCAATATGTTTGCCGTGTTTATGTTTGGCCGCATTCTGGAGCAGACGTGGGGCGGAAAGCGTTTCTTCATCTATTACATGGTTACGGGAATAGGTGCAGGCCTTATACACATGGGCGCGCAATATTTTGAGATTCAGCCTTTTGTAAGGTCGGTAAATGAGGTGATGAGCAATACAAGCCACGATGCCATTGTTAGTTTTCTCGACAACTATGGCAAGCCCTATTCATTTGAGGCACAGCGACTTTTAAAAGGTTTTATCGACTCATACAACAGAATAGTTAATACCGACCCGCAAGGAGCTGCAGCACTGGCTCGCGAGTTTATGCCGCAATTTGAAGCCGCATATCTCAACGCACACCTTACCATTGGTGCTTCGGGGGCTGTGTTTGGCATCCTGCTCGCCTTCGGTATGATGTTCCCCAACGTGCAGTTGATGCTTCTTTTCCCGCCCATACCCATCAAAGCAAAATATTTTGTGATTATGTATGGTGCCATAGAGCTGTTTATGGGTATCAAAAATTTTGCTTTCGATAATGTGGCACACTGGGCACACCTTGGCGGTATGCTGTTTGGCTTTATCCTTATAAAATACTGGAAGAATAAAGTAAGCTACTAATAACATGAGACTTACCGATGAAATAAAATCGTCATTCCGCAGTGGCAGCCTGCTCACCAAGCTCATATACATCAACATAGCCGTTTTTGTAATTGTGCGCCTGGCGCAGGTGTTCTTCTCATTCTCCAGCGGCTTGGCGGCACAGCAGGACTACCCGCTCCTCGAGTGGATATCGGTTCCCTCCAATCCGTGGCTGTTACTGCTACGCCCATGGACGCTAATAACCTATATGTTTGTGCATTACGAGTTTCTGCACATGCTATTCAACATACTGTGCCTCTACTGGTTTGGACGGGTTTTTATGTCGTTCTTCACTTCCCGCAAGCTGCTTAAGGTATATATCATTGGTGGTCTTGCAGGTGCGGTAGCATTTCTGATAGGTTATAATTTCATTCCGGTACTCTATAGGGCGGCCAACTCATCAATGCTGATGGGCGCATCGGCATCGGCACTGGCAATACTCTTTGCGGCAGCACGTTTCTCGCCCAACTATATGATAAACCTGATGTTTATTGGAGCAGTGAGATTGAAATATATAGCACTCACCTATTTCATAATAGACCTCATAAGTATTCCCGGGCTTGCAAACACAGGAGGCCATCTGGCTCACCTTGGTGGCGCAATAGCAGGATTGGTGATGGGCTATTTATGGTCGGTGAAAGGAATAGACAACCAAAAGCAAAGCTCCAAAAACAATACAATAAACAATTTGTTTAAGAAGAAGACGAAGATGACGGTGACTCACCGCCGGCCACTTACCGATATGGAGTATAACGCCATAAAAAATAACAGACAGCGTGAAGTTGACCGCATACTTGATAAAGTAAAGGCAAGCGGATATGATAGTCTTACAAAAGAGGAGAAGAAGACTTTGTTTGATGCAAGTCAGGAGTTGTAACTAAAAACAGATGCTTTGTTTCGTTTATTAAAATCACTATTCGCATTTTTCACACTGATGGCTGTGGTAGCACTGCTGCTGTCGGTATCTAATGCATATATAAGTCCGGCAAAAGTAAAGCTACTGGCCTTTGGCACATTTGCATTTCCTGTGTTGTGGGTTCTTAATTTAGTGCTATTTCTGATATGGCTTCTACGCAAAAGGTGGCATGCACTCATGCTGTTTGTTGCTATCATGCTCACCTACAGCCACTGGGGCAATGTGTTTCAATGGCACAATAGCACTGCATCGCCCGAAGAGGCAAAAAACTCAGTGTCGTTCATGTCCTTTAACGTGAGGATGTTCAACTACTACCAATGGATTAACAGCCCTACCATAAAAGATGAAATCACCTCATTTGTAAAGCAGGAATCACCTGATATACTATGCATTCAAGAATTTTTCTCATCCGATGGCGAGCGTAAATTCGATCAGAAATTATTGGCCAAAGAGTTGGGTAATTACCCTTATCAGCATATCGAATATGTGAAAAAATGGCGTAACGGATGCAGCTTCGGATTGGCCACCTTCAGCAAATATCCCATAGTAGATAGGCAGGTCATCATGTTTGAAAACACAACCAACTTCAGCATACAGACCGACATAAACATAAAAGGAAGAACAGTAAGGGTATTTAATAACCACCTGGAATCCATAAGGTTTCAGGCTAAGCACCTCAATTTTATTGATAGCATAAACTATAAAAGCGACAAAGAGCGCCGCGAGGGCATCGATAATATCGTTCAGAAGCTGAATACTGCATTCACTGTGCGCTCCAACCAGGCCGAAGCCATAGCCGGCAAAATATCCAAATCGCCCTTCCCGGTGGTTGTTTGTGGTGATTTTAACGACACCCCGGTATCGTATGTTTACAATAAAATGCGCGACGGACTTAAAGATGCGTTTGTTGAAAGTGGCCGGGGATTTGGAGGAACTTACAACGGTCCGCTCCCCTCCTACCGTATCGATTTCATATTCCACTCTCCGCAGTTCTCATCCTACAACTTCACACGCCATAAGCATAAGCTATCCGACCACTATCCAATTAGTTGCCTGATAGAAATGGAGCAGTAGATGCCCCAAAACTACTCAATATTGTAACTCTCCAGAGGCCTGCCTGGAGTGATATGCCATGTGAGCATCCCCAGCTCTTCGGCCGCACTTATATTGGCCGATGAATCGTCGATAAGCATCGTTTCGCCAGGCAAAAAGCCATGATGCTCCATCACATGCTTAAAAATGCGTGTATCGGGCTTGCTCATGCCCATACGGTGCGAGTACCATACCTTATCGAAAAGATCGTCCATACTCCTATAACCATCCGCCATGCCGTCAAAAAAAGTGTGATGAATGCTGTTGGTATTACTAAGTAGCACCACTTTATGCTCTTTTTTCAGATGTTCCACAATCCTTATTCTATTGGCAGGAAGGTCGGTAAGCATAGCGTTCCAGGCATCTTTTATCTGATTCCTGCTCACCCCGTTGCCCGATAGATTGATAATGTGATCGTAGAACTGATTTTCGGTAATCTCGCCACGCTCAAGTTTCGCCATCTCGCCACCATGATGTCCGGCACTCATCTGTGCGGAAATAGAGCCAAGTCCCAGATTATTAAAAGCTTCCACCGTAAGACTCACATCCAGATTAACAAGTACGCCACCAAGGTCGAATATGATAAGTTTAGTTTTTTTCAATATTTCATTAATTTCACTCATGTTTCTTTGTTTTTAAAAAATGAATTTCTATTTTTGCATCCGCAATCAAGCTAAAGATAGCATTTATGATTGAAGAATCATAAAAAAACGGGCCCATAGCTCAGTTGGTTAGAGCACCTGACTCATAATCAGGGAGTCACAGGTTCAAGCCCTGTTGGGCCCACAAAAAAGCCGTTGTACGAAAGTTCAACGGCTTTTTTGATTATATTTTTTGGGAAACAGAAACTACGCAAATTCAACAAAACGACTATTGAATTATGAATTACGACTCACGAATGACGACACACGACCCTCTCCCCTCTATCCTCCACCATCCACCATCCACCATCTACCATCCATCCTCTACCCTCTACCCAAAACCTCATCCTTCCCTCACTCCCTGTTATTAATCTCATCCCTAATGCGCGAGGCGGCTTCATAATCCTCTTTGGCAATGGCGGCATCAAGCATTTTATGTAAATCTTCGAGTGAGTAGCTGCTGAAATCAGAGCCTTTTTTCTTGCTTTTCTTCTCTATTTTGCTCTCTTCTATATTGTCAAAATCGATAACAATACCAGCTTTTTGAATAATATCTTCGTAGGTATAAATAGGGCAATTAAACCTAAGTGCAAGAGCCACAGCATCGCTGGTGCGCGAGTCGAGCCTCACAATCTCTTCATTCTCTTTCTGACACACCAACTCCGAATAGAAAATCCCCTCCTCAAGCTTATACATTATCACCTCAATAACCGTAATGCCGTACAGACGAGCAAAATTCATAAAAAGGTCATGAGTAAGTGGCCGTGGTGGTGTAAGACCCTCCAACTTAATAGCAATTGCCTGAGCTTCTACACCCCCAATAATAATAGGGATTCTCCTGTCACCATCCTCCTCCGAAAGTATAAGCGCATAAGCACCCGATTGAGTCTGGCTATATGAGAGACCTAAAATATTTAAACGTACCTTTTTTCTATCCATGTCAATATCAGAAAATGAAACCACTAAACCAAGTGGCTTCCCATACAACAAATATAACAATAACTTATAAAAAAAAGTTGCATTTTACAAGCCGTATGTCAATCAAATAAAAAACTCTTCATTATTATCACGAATCATAGAGATATATTTGGTTGATATAATTCATTTTTATACTTTTGCACTCCATTGAGTCCTGTGGGGTTTGGTAAAGAGTCTGAAATAGATAAATTTCGGTCCACCTCCTGGAGAAAACTAAACAAATAGTTAATATGTACGCTATTGTTGATATTGCTGGACAGCAATTTAAAGTAGAAAAAGAGAGGAAAATTTTCGTGCATCGTCTTGATGCAAATGAAGGTGAGACCGTTGAATTCGAGAAAGTTCTATTGCTCGATAATAACGGCAGTGTAACCATTGGTGCACCAACAATTAACGGAGCCAAAGTAACTGCTAAAGTTCTTAGCCACGTTAAAGGTGAAAAAGTTATTATTTTCAAAAAGAAAAGAAGAAAAACTTACCGTAAGAAAAACGGACACCGTCAGTGTTTCACACAAATTCAGATAGAAAATATTTTAGGTTGATCATTTAAAAAAGATTAAATACCATGGCACATAAAAAAGGCGTCGGTAGTTCGAAGAACGGTAGAGAATCAGAAAGCAAGCGCCTGGGCGTTAAGATATTTGGCGGTCAGCTTGCAAAATCAGGAAATATCATTGTTAGACAAAGAGGTACACAGCACCACGTAGGTCAAAACGTAGGTATCGGTAGAGACCATACCCTGTTTGCACTTATCGATGGCACAGTGGTATTCCAGAAAAAACGGAATAACAAATCATATGTTTCCGTAATGCCAATTTCTGCAGAATAAATTTCTGTTTGTAACTCATAAATCTCCTGAATTTGTTACTTTAGTAGCAAAATTCAGGAGATTCTTATTTTAATACATCAAGGATATGCTTACACTAAAGCTCATTCAGGAGAATAGGGAGTTTGTAATCGAACGCCTTAAAGTAAAACGTTTCGACGCAACTCAAATCGTTGACCAGATAATAGCATTGGACAACAGCCGCAAAGTACTTCAGGCTGAGGCAGATGCACTACAAGCCGAACTTAACACCATATCAAAATCAATAGGCCAACTGATGCAGTCGGGCCAGGCCGATAAGGCTACTGATGCTCGCAACCGCACTGGAGAGCTGAAAGAAAATATTAAAGTATCGACACAGAAACAGGAAGAGGCCGAGCAACAGCTTCAAAACCTGCTGGTGTTACTTCCAAATATTCCACACGAGTCGGTGCCACAAGGCAAAGGAGCCGAAGATAACGAGATTGTGCGTACAGGAGGTGTTATTCCTGAACTTAAAAACGCAATGCCCCACTGGGATTTGATTAAAAAGTACGATATTATCGATTTTGAGCTGGGCATAAAAATTACCGGAGCAGGATTTCCGGTGTATAAAGGTCAGGGCGCAAAATTGCAACGTGCTCTTATAAGTTTCTTCCTCGATGAAGCAACAAAAGCTGGCTATATGGAGGTGATGCCCCCACTGGTGGTAAATGAGGACTCGGGCTTTGGCACAGGTCAGCTTCCCGATAAAGAGGGACAGATGTACCACGTAACTGTGGATAACCTATATATGATACCCACTGCCGAAGTACCAGTAACAAATATCTATCGTGATGTGATACTTAAAAGCAGCGATTTCCCGGTTAAGAACTGTGCATACTCGGCTTGTTTCCGCCGCGAAGCAGGGTCGTGGGGTAAAGAGGTGAGAGGCCTTAACAGGCTGCACCAGTTCGACAAGGTGGAGATTGTGCAACTATCACACCCCGACAACTCATACAAAGCTTTAGAGGGCATGGTAGCTCACGTGCAAAACCTTGTGGAGAAACTGGAACTACCATGGCGTATATTACGCCTTTGCGGTGGCGATATGAGTTTCACATCGGCATTGACATTCGACTTTGAGGTATTCTCGGCAGCCCAGGAGAGATGGCTTGAGGTGAGTTCGGTATCAAACTTTGAATCGTTCCAGGCCAATAGGTTGAAACTGCGTTTCAAAAACGATCAGGATAAAAAAACCCAACTGGCACACACCCTCAACGGAAGCGCATTGGCACTGCCAAGAATCGTGGCTGCCATACTTGAAAATAACCAGACTCCCGAAGGAATTAAAATCCCGAAAGTACTGGTTCCATACACAGGCTTTGAATATATCAAATAAGCAGAGCCATACAACTCATTGACAATCATGTTTTTATACAATACAACATTCTCGGTTGAGAACGATTCAATACAACAGTGGGAGAGCTGGATGAAGAGGAATTATTTCCCTTCACTGGCCGACCTATTGCCCAATGCCTCATGCAACGTGTGGGAGATTATGAGCGGTGAAGATAAGCAATCAACCAACTTCTCATGCCAGTGGATATGCGAAACCCCCGAAGAATTACAGGTGATAAACAAATATTCGGCGGCTCTCCTATCCAATATCAGTGGTGAGATGGGCGAAAAATGTCTTCATTTCAGTACCATACTGCGCAAATCGGGCTTATTTTGAAAACCGACCGCGTAATATTAGGTGTTGACCCGGGCACAACTGTTATGGGCTACGGATTAATTAAGATTACCGGTAAAGATGCCCAGGTGATAACTTTAGGTGTGCTCGAGTTGAAAAAATATACCGACCACTACTTAAAGCTAAAGAAGATATTTGAGCGCATCACACAGCTGGTTGACACCTATAAGCCTGACGAACTGGCCATTGAAGCACCATTCTTTGGGAAAAACGTACAGAGTATGCTGAAGCTGGGACGAGCACAAGGGGTGGCTATGGCTGCGGCTCTATCGCGCGACGTGCCTGTGTTTGAGTACGCACCATTGCGCATAAAACAAGCAATCACCGGACAAGGAAACGCCTCTAAAGAACAAGTGGCTACGATGCTGCAACATATGCTCAAATTCAAGGATATACCACGTTACCTCGATGCCACCGACGGATTGGCAGCAGCCTATTGCCATTTTCTTCAGAATCAAAAACTGCAATCAATAGATGCACCGGTTAAAAGCTGGAAAGAGTTTATTCAGAAAAATCCCGGAAGGGTAAGATAAACACACATTACCAGTTACCATGGGCTAAAGCCACGTGGAGATGCTCGCACTACTGATGGACTTTAGTCAAAATACTACACTGCAAAACGATTTTCATCAAGTATATGTAAGCTTACTTAAGTTTCGCATATCCTTTTTAGCTAGTATGGCTAAGGAGTTTGAAATTAATGTATCTTGTAAGCATCTCATCTTCAGTTAATAATTTTTGCATTAACAATTCTGTTATTTTTCTAGTTTTCCAAAAAATAAAAATGATAAAGGTCATTGCATCCTAACGAATACAATGACCTTAATAGAATCACCCACCTTTAGAGTGATGATTGTGCTTACAACGGCAATGTTTGTTCGCTAATCTGCTGTGCATCAACCACTGTAATGGCAGTCATATTTACAATTTCACGCACCGAACATTGCATTTGCAAAACATTAATAGGCTTACGCATTCCAAGCAAAATAGGACCTATTATATCTACTTTCCCTAATTCGTTCATCATTTTATAAGCTATGTTACCAGAAGAAAGATTGGGGAAAATAATCGTATTAACGTCTCGGTTTCCTAATTTAGAAAATGGATATAACTTCATGCGTAAATCTTTGTTAAAGGCATAGTTGGCCTGCATCTCTCCATCAACAATTAAATCGGGATAGTTTTTATGCAAAAAAGAAACCGCCTCCGAAGCACGAACGGTACTTTCGTTACGCACAGATCCAAAGTTAGAATAACTAAGCATTGCAATAACCGGCTCTATATTGAATTTACGCACTTCGCGGGCAACCAACAGCGTTGTATCAGCCAATGTTTGAACTGCCGGTTCGAAATTAACGGTTGTATCGCCAAAGAAATAAGGTCCATTCTTAGTCATTAGGATGTACATTCCGGCAATATGGTTTAAACTGTTGTTGACACCCACAATTTGCAGTGCAGGACGAACGGTATCGGGATACTTATTCGCATACCCGCCTAACATACCATCCACTTCGCCTGTTTCAACCATCATGGCGCCAAAGTAGTTGCGGTCGGACATAAGATGAAGTGCCTCCTCGAAGTTAACACCCTTTCGTTGACGTTTTTCGAAGAATAACTGGGCATAACGGCGTTTACGCTCCTTCTCCGAATAATCATTCATGTCAATAATTGGAAGTCCTTCGATTGACAAGTTGTTGTCGGCAGCAACTTTCTCTATGGTTTCTCTACTTCCAAGCAATACAGGATGAGCCAGTTTCTCTTGCACCACAACCTGAATCGCTTTGAGTACACCATATTCCTCGGCATCGGCAAACAGAATCCGTTTAGGGTTTTGTCGTGCCTTTTGATGCACATCATTCACCAATTGATTATACAATCCCATTCGGGTCATCAATTCCACTTTATAGGCATCCCAATCGGTAATAGCTTTGCGGGCTACACCGGTTTCCATGGCAGCACGAGCCACGGCCGGGGCAACTTCGGTAATAAGACGGGGATCCAATGGCTTGGGAATGAAGTAATCACGTCCGTAGCTTAGATTTTTTATCTTATAGGCTGAACTTACATGTTCGGGAACATCTTGTTTAGCAAGATTGGCAATAGCATGAACAGCAGCAATTTTCATCTCCTCATTAATGGTTGTAGCCATCACATCCAGTGCACCACGGAAAATATAGGGAAATCCGAGCACATTATTAATCTGATTGGGATAATCGCTTCGTCCGGTAGCAAATATAATATCTTTGCGGGCAGCAATCGCTTCATCGTAAAGAATTTCGGGAGTTGGATTGGCCATGGCAAACACCAAAGGATTAACCGCCATGGTTCGAAGCATTTCCTGCGTCAACACACCGGGTGCCGACAAGCCCAGAAAAACATCGGCACCAACCAATGCTTCGGCCAAAGTTTTTTTCTCATCCTGATGGGCAAACTGCCGCTTGTAATCATTCAAGTCGGTACGAGATTTAGTAATCGCACCTTTTGTGTCGCACATAATAAGATTCTCGGGTTTAACGCCCAACGAGATATATAGTTGTGCACAACGAATACCGGAAGCTCCAGCACCATTTACAACCACTTTAACTTCAGAAATTTTTTTACCCGCCAATTCAAGTGCGTTCAACAAGCCGGCACCTGATATTATTGCTGTTCCATGCTGATCATCATGAAATACCGGTATATCGAGTTCAGCCTTTAATCGATCTTCAATAACAAAACATTCCGGTGCTTTAATATCTTCAAGATTGATTCCTCCAAAGGTTGGAGAAATAACTTTAACAGCATCGACAAAACGATCTACATCCTTGGTATCAACCTCAATATCAAACACATCCACATCGGCAAAAACCTTAAACAGCAAGCCTTTACCTTCCATTACAGGTTTACCCGCAATAGCTCCAATATCACCCAATCCCAAAACTGCTGTCCCGTTGGAGATAACTGCCACTAGGTTGCATTTAGCGGTATATTTATATGCCAGCTCCGGATTTTCGGCAATCGCCAGACAGGGGTCTGCCACGCCCGGCGAATAAGCCAACGACAAATCGTATTGTGTGCTGTAAGGTTTTGTTGGTACAACCTCTATTTTTCCGGGGCGACCTCCCGAGTGGTAATCAAGAGCTTCATTGCCTGTTATTTTATCCATGATGTGTAAGTTATTAGTTTAATGATTTTTACCAACCGAATTATTATTAAATAAGTCAATATTTAAACATATTATATTCAATTGCTTTAAGCAGAAGATTAAGAAAAAAGGATGTAAAAACATGCACCCTCACATCCAAAAGTACCCAAATGACTTAGAACAAACAATGACATTTAAAAGGAACTTCAAACGACTTAACATGTTATCGAGCACATCTAACGTCATGAAAAAAATAAACCCTGCCAAAGAAAACTCCGGCAGGGCTTAAACGAATTATTAAACTAGAAAAACTTAGTCTTTCTTTATACTCCACCCAAATGAGAGTCCGAATATAAACCATACCGTAGCCATGGCGCCAAGTGCAAATACAGTATCACCAACAATACGCAGCCATTTTAAGGTGAGTATATATGGTTGTTCCATAAACTCAGCAGAACGTGCATACCACATTCCTTCGTTAACACTTGCTATGGTTTGTGCCAATCCTACAGGAAGCATACTGATAAGAACCATCAATACAAGTCCGATATTAATTAACCAGAAGCCCCACTTAGCCCATTTCTCTTCCCACACTACTTTTTTATTCATGTCGCGCAGTACAAACATCATAAGGCCTATGCCTAACATACCATACACACCAAACAGAGCAGTATGACCGTGCACCGGTGTGGTATTTAAGCCTTGCATATAATATAGTGCAATTGGCGGGTTAATAAGGAATCCGAAGATACCTGCACCCACAAGGTTCCAGAATGCAACAGCAATAAAATAATATATTGGCCATTTATATGCTTTAATCCATTCACTACTCTGACTTATACGTAAATTCTCGTATGCCTCAAAGCCCATCAACACCAGAGGCACCACTTCGAGCGCACTAAATGTGGACCCTAATGCAAGTACCGCTGTAGGTGTACCAGAGAAGTATAGGTGGTGGAATGTACCAAGAATACCGCCTAACAAGAACACTACTGTAGAGAACAATACAGCAACAGTAGCTGTGGATGCTCTAAGTATTTGAAGGCGAACAAACAAGAATGCAGTTACCACAGCAGCAAATACCTCGAAGAATCCCTCTACCCAAAGGTGAACAACCCACCAGCGCCAGTATTCAGCAACTGCAAGGTGAGTCTGACGACCCCACATAAGTCCTGCACCATAGAATGCTGCAATAGCAATTGTTGATATCAGGAAGAGTATCAATAGGTTTCTATTTTCTGATCGCTGCTTAAGTGCTGGCCATATTGCTCTTCCCATAAGGAACAACCAAATAATAAGACCTACAAACAGGAATAGCTGCCAGAAACGACCAAGCTCTACATACTCATATCCTTGGTGCCCAAACCAGAAGTTATCCACATAACCTAGCTTTTGCATAACGCCCATCCATTGGCCAATCAATGAACCAACTACGATAACCAACAGAGCACCAAATAATACGTTAACTCCAAGTCGTTGGAATTTAGGTTCGATACCCGAAATTGCAGGAGCATAATACAAACCGGTTGCTAACCAAGATGTTGCAATCCAAAAAATAGCTAATTGAACGTGCCATGTTCTGGTAACTGCATATGGCAGGAAGTCGGCTAATGGGAATCCATATAGCATTTGACCTTCAACGGTATAGTGAGCAGTAAGGATACCGGCCGCAATCTGAACAAGTATCAAAGCAGATACTATCCAGAAATATTTCACAAGCGCCCTTTGTGAAGGAGTTTGCTCCTCGTTAAGCAATGGTATTATTGATGAAACCTTAAAATCAGGATCTTCTTCTTTTTTCTTAGCATAGAAAAGCACCATAAGTCCGATACCGGCAAGAAGCATAATTACACTAAACCCGGTCCATAGAAGAAGTGAACCAGCAGGTTTGTTACCCACCAAATCATCAGCAGGCCAGTTATTTGTATATGTAATTACATCATCGGGGCGCTCTGTAACACATGACCATGCAGTCCAGAAGAAGAAGGAGTTCATCAGACGTACCCTCTCCGGATCTTTCAATGAATTAACAGGAATAGCGTAGGTATCGCGGGTTTTATCCAACGATGGCTCGTCGGTAAATAGTCCGGCATAATACTCACTATTGGCACTGATGGCAGCAGCACGAAGATTAGAGATTGTAAGAGTTTTAGTTGACTCATCGTAAGTGTTTGTCCTTAACTCTTTCTGTATAATCACCTGTAATGCAGCCTTGCGCTCATCCGATAGCTGATCGTATGGCACAGAATCACGGCTTAAGGCGAGCTGATCAAGAATATGTAAAGCCTCTTTGTGAAGCCAGTCGGCACTCCAATCGGGCGCTTGGTAAGCACCGTGCCCCCATATAGTACCTACAGCCTGGCCACCTATTGATTGCCATACATTCATACCGTCCTTAATATCCTGGCCGGTGAAGAGTAATGTACCATCCTCGGTAACAACCTTCTCGGGAATAGGCGGTGCTTTTCGATAAATTTCAACGCCGTAATATCCCAAAACGGCGAACGATAGGCCCATTACTAAAATGAAGTAGAGCCAAAGTTTACGAGTTGTCATAAATTTATTACTTTTAGTTTAGATTAATTAGGATTGATTATATAACAAACAAACCACTGTACTTTGCTTAAACTAACTGGCACAAATGTAAAAAAAGATATTAGAAGATAAAAAGGTCTTTTGGTGATTTTATAAAATATTTTGTAAATTTGCTCCTAACCTTTTTTGTACAACAATGCTAAATCAGTATTAAAACAAAAAATTATCTATTCTGTTTAGTAATAGTATTGAGTATTTTAGCACCATAACCTAATATAAAGAATTATGAAAAAAATAGGTATCATAGGTGGTTTAGGCCCCGAATCGACAGTTGACTACTATAAAGAGATAATTGCGAGTTTCAATAAAATCAATAATGATGGAAGCCTCAACTATCCGGAGATGATAATTTATAGCGTAAATATGTCGGTATTTATTGGCCATTTAAAAGCAGGCCGACTTGATGAAGCGGCACAATATATAGGCAATGCCCTTAAAAGTATAGAAAAGGCAGGAGCCCACTTTGCAGCAATAAGTGCAAATACGCCACACCTGATTTTCGATAAAATAAAGGCTTACACTAACCTGCCACTTATAAGTATTGTGGAGTCGGCAGCACAACATGCAAAGTCATTGGGACTAAAAAAAACGGTATTAATAGGAACAAGCTTCACCATGAAGAGTAGTTTTTACACGGATATTTTCAATAAATATGATATAAACATCTCTATTCCCAACGAGAGTGAGATGGAATATATCAACCAAAAACTATTTAACGAAATAGAGTTGGGAGTTTATAAAGAAGATACTAAACGGGAGATACTTAAAATTATATCTCATATGAAAGATAGAGACGCTATTGACTCGGTAGTACTTGGATGTACCGAATTTCCAATAATGTTTCCTGATGATGAGTATGAAAATCTCAAATTTATCAACACAACAAAAACACATATTAGCGATATAATAAAAACCTGCATAGCCTAACAAAACGATGAAACAGACAGAAAATTACACGCCAATAATTTCAGGAGGGGTATTCGGCATAAGTTGCCACTTCCCTGTTTTGCAAGATATAATTGATTATGAGGAGAATACCCGAATTCCTAATCAGGGTTATCCCCGTTTCATACCCCACCCATATGTGCGTGAAGTGGAGGCTCTTCACTTAAAAAAGGATTTTGCTTCATTTGCCGTGCAGAACATTAAGGCTGCTAATCATGTGGTTAACAACTACTTCACTGAAAACTTGCGCAATAAAACAACAGTTGAAGAACATAGCAAAAATGGCAATGACTACGCAATTATCTATGTACCAACACAATACAAGTCGGAAGCAAAGGAGGATATTTGTAACGCAGGAATTATTTTAAATGCCCGCAAAGCCTACCGAATACTGAATAACATAGAGCAACCGCAATACGAAAAGCAGTTAACCACCGCACTTGCTGCACTCGAGAAAGGTGCAACACCCGAGCTTACTTTTGCCTTCAATAGTGGAATGGCAGCCATATATAGTGCTGTACTATCGCAGATGAAACCTGGCAAAAGAGCAGTTGTGATTGGTAGTTGCTACATAGATTCTCATAAGCTGTTCAGTAAGCTGCCACAACGATTTGCTTATCTACCCACCACATTCTTAAACAGTTATGATGGTTCCGATTTTGATAATGACACGGCAGTTGTTTTTCTTGAGATACCCTCCAACCCACTATTGCAGGTTGAAGATATTGACACTATTGTAGAGAAAGCCCACAAAGCAGGTGCTATTGTGATTGTGGATAGCACCATTGCAACACCTCATCACTTTTCGCCATTCAGCCATAATGTTGATATAATTGCACACAGCACATCAAAAGGTATAAACGGTAAGAACGACCACATGGGCGGTGCACTATTCATAAATCCTGCACAAGCCGATATTGCTGATGCTGAACTATATAAAAATCTTGAAATAGATGCACAGGAGACCTCTACCTTACTGAAAAACATGGCTGATTTTGACCGCAGGATAAAGAAAATGGCTGCCAATGCTGCAATAGTTAAGAGCTACCTTGAGAATGAACCAAAAGTAGAAAAAGTATATTCTCCCAAAGGGCTCAACAATGGAGCAGGCCATGTAATCAGTTTTATAATTAAAAATGAGAGCAAGGACAGAGCACGTACATTCTACGATAATTGCGGCGTAAGGGTTAAAGGCCCCAGCATGGGTTATGAAGATACTATGCTTATGCCCTACTCGCTCATGACAAGATATTACGATACCGATGATGAATTGAGGTCTATGGGACTGTCGAGATTCCTTATGCGACTATCGGTAGGCACCGAAGATGTAGAAGAAATAATCGGATACCTGAAAGCAGGATTCGAGAAACTAAATATATAAACCACTTTAAAAGAAGATGTTATGAAAGTAGCCGTTTGGGATACTTATGTGAAACGCAAAGACGGGAAGGTGATGCATTTCGACATATTGGTTCCACAAGAAGTGAAAGATGAGAAAAAAATATATGCTTACGGTCGTCAGTACCTCGATGGTAAAGAGGTATTATCGGAAGAGTTGACCTCTAAGGAGTGCAGTTTCTGCCATATAGAAGAGGCGTCGGAAGAGGTGGTGAACGACATAAATACCAAAGGATTCCATATAGTTGAACTTGATAATTGCATTTAATACACTATTCAGGTGAGAAACTACAGGAAACTTTTTAGAAAGCTACACAGATGGCCAGGGCTTATATTGTCCTTTGCGCTCCTCTACTTCGGCATAACCGGTATTTTTATGAATCACCGAGAGTACTTTGCCGATATCGATGTAAACCGTAAATATCTGCCATCGCTCTACCAATATGATAATTGGAATAATGCGGCAATAAAAGGTAGTTTGATATTGAGTGATGACAGCCTATTGGTTTTCGGGAATATAGGCATATGGCTTACCGATTCAAAACTAACTGATTATCAATCGTTCAATGAGGGTTTTAAAGAGGGAAGCGACAATCGTAAAATATTTGATGTACACAAAGATGCAGAAGGTAATCTCTATGCCGCAACTCTTTACGGATTATGGGGTTACGACAAATCGCAATCGAAATGGATAAGATTTGAAGAGTACGACCCACACGATAGATTTGTAGGAATAGAGAGCGTGGGCGATACTCTCTTTGTACTAAACAGGTCGTATCTATTTAAGGGTAAGGCAGATGGAATAAACAGTAACCTGCAAAAAATTGAGATACCCGCACCCGATGGATATGAAAATAAGATACTGCTGTTCACCACTTTATGGCAAATTCACTCCGGCGAAATATTTGGATTGCCGGGTCAGCTATTTGTCGATTTCCTCGGTTTAGTAACCGTTTTTCTATCCATAACAGGGATAATATATTTCTACTTCCCCGATTGGATTAGGCGACGACGCAAAAAGGAGAAGACCTTCTCGCGCATGGTAAAGATAAACCGCTGGTCGCTGAAGTGGCACAACCATGTGGGAGTATGGAGTGTAGCATTTTTGCTGGTGGTTTATACAGCAGGAATATTTTTGCGACCGCCAATGCTAATTGCCATTGCATACTCAAAGGTGAAGCCAATAAAACATTCGCATCTCGATCAGCCAAACCCATGGTATGACAAGTTGCGCGACATAATTTATGATGCTGATAGAGACATACTTATAGTATCTACCTATGATGGCATGTACTATACCGAGACCGATAATCTACAGCTGATACCATTTAAGAACCAGCCACCTATTTCGGTTATGGGCATCACCATTTTTGAGCCCTTTGAAGGAGGTGCCTATCTTATCGGGTCGTTTAGCGGACTCTTCCTTTGGCATCCCGATCATCCGGAGATATACAATTATCTATCTAAAAAGATTCACGTGGAACCCCAAGGCGGAAGGCCGGTGGGAGACTTCAAAATCACAGGTCACATAATAACTCCAGACAGTACATTCTATCCTGTGGATTACGATAAAGGGGTGATGTCGCCTGCAGAAAAGGTATTTCCTCAAATGCCTAAAAACCTGCTTAATGACTCACAACTATCGCTATGGAACGTGTGTCTTGAGATACATACAGGCCGTTTCTTCGAGTCATTTTTCGGAATATTCTATATTCTTATTGTGCCACTGGCAGGCATGGCAGGTATTGTGGTGCTTGTAAGCGGAACACTTTTATGGTACAAAAACCATCGACCGCAAAAAAGGAAAGGCCAACAAAAAAATTGCTAAATAACAAAACATCCTACAAACCAAATATGGTGAGTAGGATGTTTTTTTATTATATGTCTCTAATTGTACATTGCACATTGTTAATTGCACATTGTTAATTGCACATTGCCTAAAGCAGTTTCCCACTGAGGAAGAACGCTGCAATACTAAAGTAAATTATCAATCCGGTAACATCCACCAGTGTAGCCACAAAAGGTGCTGATGCAGTTGCCGGGTCAAGCCCTAGCTTACGGAGTATAAACGGGATAAGAGCACCAGATAAGGTACCCCAAAGTACAATAAGAATTAACGACACCGAAACCGTTAAACCCACTGCTACCCAGAACACACCATAATCGTATAATCCGATATGTTGCCATAAAAATATTCTTAGAAATCCAATCACACCAAGTATTAGGCCCAGTGTAATACCCGATATAACCTCTTTTTTCATCACATACCACCAATCCCTCAACCGAAGTTCCTGAAGTGCCATGGCGCGTATTATAAGCGATGCCGCCTGTGAGCCTGAGTTACCGCCGCTGGAAATAATAAGCGGTACAAATAGGGCGAGTACCACAGCTTTTTCAATCTCGCCATCGAAATAGCCCATTGCAGAGGCAGTAAGCATCTCACCCAGAAACAGAACTACAAGCCAGCCTGCTCTTTTGCGCACAAGTTCCATCCACGGAGTGCGGGTGTATGAGAGGTCGAGGCCCTCAACACCCCCGAACTTCTGTATATCCTCTGTGTCACGCTGTTGCATCCTTTCAATAATATCATCAAAAGTAACTATGCCCACCAACGTACCATTATCAGTAATTATGGGAAGTGCAGATCGGTCATACTTTTCAAAAATCTGAAAACCATCCTCCATTGATGTGGTGGTAGATATGCCCACAAAATTATAATCCATTAAGTCCGATACCAACGTATCGTTATCAGCCATAAGTATTTGGCCTATCCGCAGGTCGTCAATAAGGCGATTTGCATGATCAACAATATAGATAAAGGTAAGAGTTTCAGCATTTTTTCCATGCTTCTTAATATGGTCGAGCACCTGTTGTACCGTCCAATCGGCACGCGCCTGCACATATTGGGGGGTCATCAGCCTTGCAATACAATCTTTAGGGTATCCCATCAGGTTAAGAGCAATCTGTTTTTCGCTGGCGTTAAGCAGGTTTATGGTATGCTTAATCAAATCATCGGGAAAATCTTCAAGAAGCGCCGTTCTATCATCGGGCTCGAGGTTATTAAGTACCTCGGCAAACTCCTGATCGCTAAGGGATTTAATAATCTCTTGTTGAATTTCAGATTCTAAATATGTGAATACATCAGATTTCTTCTCACTTGGAAGCAGTAGAAACGATACATCTCTGCTCTTCTTGTCAAGTGTTGAGAGTTGCTCTGCAATATCGGCCGGGTGCTGATCCTGCATCCTCATAATATTCATCCCTTCTCTGCTATTTTCTCTTTTCAACATACACCAAAAATCAAAATAAATAAATGCCAATTGGCTAAATTATCACAATTTAATAAGATAGCCATAAAGTTTTATAATCAGGCAATATTTCACTATATTTATAGATGATGAATCTAAGGTAATAATAACTAAATCATTACAATTATGGCTAACTCAACAGTTAATGTAACAGCGGTGATGAAGGATAGTTTCCGCACCGAGATTAAATGCTCTAATCCCTTTATAATTGACCAACCGGTGGCAGGTGGTGGAAATAATGAAGGCCCTAATCCTCTGGAGATATTTCTATCATCTCTGGGTGCATGCGTGTGTGCATTGGCACGCATAATTGCCACACAACGACGCATTAAACTTAACGGCGTAGAGGTAAAAGTTGAAGGAGATATCGATAAAGATTTCCTTATGGGCAAAACCACTGAAGGACGTGCAGGATTTACTGAAATACGTACCTTCGTAACCATAGATGCCGACCTTACCGAAGCAGAGAAACTGGCACTTATACACGATGTGGAGGCAAGATGCCCAATTGCTGATAATGTTAGCTATACTTCGAAAATAAAAATTGAAGTAGTGGGCTGATAATAAGATATAACCATCGGAGCCGACTATAATCGGTCCGGTGGTTAAAACGGCAATCCAAGGTTGAGATTAAATCGCGGATGATTGTCATAACTATTCATCCCAAAACCAAAGGATACAGGCCCCAGCATCGTATTGGCCGACAGACTTAATCCATATCCCAGCAACCACTCTTGATCGAGATATGAAATGGAAGATGGCATGAAACGGCTATATGGACGAGTATTATAAATACCGTTGGCTATGGCAGTGGCATAAAATATTTTAGAGAAATTAAACCTAAACTTAACTTGCGAATATAAATAGTTCTCTACAAGTTGCTCACGATAATGCAGACCGGTGAAAGATAAATCGTTATGCCGCAAAACCATCTCATCGCCTCCCACAAAATATAATGACGATAGCGGAGCATCATTTATAACATAGTAATTCACAGCACCTTTCACCGATAGATTGAGCCGTTTGTTAAGTGGAAAATGCACCAGAGCCGAACCCGATAAAAACAAGAAATCATTATCTCCCCTATCATAAAAATCATCTACCAGGGAGCGTGCATACCCTTTACCTCTATATATCTCACGAAGCCAAAAGTTAGCACCCCCTCTTGCCTGAATATCTAACCCGCGTGTAGGGAAGTAACGCCTGTTGAGGCTGTTGAAACGTATGGGAAAAACCAGCATTGCCTGATTAAATCCAAACTTACGCACACCATTATCAAACAGTTCCGGAAAGCCGGTATCAGACAATAATATATGACGCTCTATTGATATGGTGGGTGAAAACATTAAATTGGTGGTAGGAAAGTAATTGAGCGAAAAAGATGCATAACTAAGTCTATAACCAAATGTACCATATTTACTACTTGCACCTCTATACACAGGCACTATCGACCTACTGTAGCCGGCATCTACGCCAAGTCCAAAATCCATTTGATCACCCAGATAGGATATTAAATTAAAATTTATCTGCGGACTTTTAGATGCCTCGGCACTGATTGACAACCGAGTATTCTTCACAACCATATTGCGAAAAGTTATGTTGCCTACAAGAGCTGCACCAAAAACATCACTATAATTAAGAGAGAATGCTACCTTGGTGGGATAGGTCTCCACGGTTTTCATTTTCATAATATAACCGGGTGGCGAATAATGAAGCTCATAGGTTACCTGATCTAGAAATCGAGTGCCTAGAATTTTTCGCAATCCATTATTTACCATGTCGATGGTAACTGTATCGCCATCCTTAAAACCAAGTTGCGACACTAGAAACTCGTGCGATATAGTATGAAGGCCCTCAGTGTCAATCCTTACAATATGCAATGAATCAAGCCGCTGAGGACGCTCAACAACCTTTACCGGGGCAATACAATAAACCGAATCAGCCAGTGCTTCCAATCTTTCGCGAAATGGCAAAGCACCCACCATGCCCAGATCAATAATTTTACCGGAATCGAAAAAGCTGGCTGTGGTATAAGGCTTTAAATCGGGCTGGATATAGATATCGGTTAAAGCTATCGACTCCTCACTTCTCAGATTACTGCCTATACTTGAGGATGTTACGAGCACCTGCCGCATATTATTCAGTTTATCAACGGTATAAGGATCGGTAAAACCAACATTTACACCAATAATTATATCGGCACCCATATCTCGACACAACTTTACCGGGAAATTATCGAGCACACCGCCATCAACCAATAACATGGTATCTTTAATAATAGGAGCAAAAACCGATGGTATAGACATACTTGCCCGCATGGCAGTAGCCAAGTCACCTTCCTTAAATACGTAGGGCTGCCCGGTAACCAAATCGGCCGCCACGCATCGATATGGTATTGGCAACTTATCGAAATCCTTTATTTTAGCCACCGGCCAGGTAAGCTCAGATAGAAACTCATTTATAAGTTGTCCGTGAATAAATCCTGCACCAATCTTCAAGCCGTCGGAAGTTACGTTAAACTCACTAAGAAACCTATAGTAATCATGCTTCTCGGCAGGCATCACATTTTGAAGTGGTACCTGGTCGCTAAGAAGCACGTTCCATTTGGCGGTTCTTATTATACTGTCAAGCTCGGTAGCAGTATATCCGCTGGCATATAACCCGCCAATAATACTACCCATGCTGGTTCCTGTGATAAAATCGGGAACAATACCTGCCTCCTCCAAAATTTTTAACACACCCACATGCGCAACACCCTTTGCACCGCCTCCACTAAGCACAAGACCAATCTTGGGACGACTAGCAACCTCATCTGCCACAGGCTGTGCATCAGTATATTTTATAGTGATGAACATCAATATAATAACCAGTATGTGTAACTTCATGTCAATTAGTTTTAAATCTTTCACGAGTTAATATACATTCTAAAAACAGCCCATAAAACATAAGATTATACAATCTTATTCTTCATCAACACTATGCTTCCATACATATCGGCAATGGGTACAAACGATTCGGGAATGGTAACGCTGAACTCGTCAACAGCCTTCACAACTCCTTCCCAATCGTGATTATAATCGTGCACCACAATACAACCTCCCGGCGACAAGCGAGGATAGAAATATTGCAAAGCATCTAAAGTAGATTGATATAAATCGGCATCAATATGCACAAAGGCATAACTTAATTCGGGCACTTCACTCACCGTATCGGGAAAAATACCTTCAATAATCTTAACCTTTGAATTTCCATCGATATATTTTAGCACATCTTCGGGCTTGGTATCGCTGAAATCGACACTTTGAGCCCTCACAACGCCATCACAATCCTCCTTAATAACCTGACGCGGAAGACCGGTAAAACTATCGAACAGAAAAATATCGCGATATGGCGCAATATGATGGAACAACTTAGCCGTTTCGCCCTTATACACACCCAATTCGGCAATGGCACCCTCTACTCCGCTCTCTTCCACCTGTTTTATAAGCAGCCATAGAGAATAGAATCTGTTTTTATCCTTAAATTTCCTCTCCAACTTCTCTATCACCTTCTGATGACGCTTATGCTTAACATCATCGAGCCATCGGAAGGGCTTATAGTTTTTGTAAGTCCAGGAACTCCAGAAATACCCGAACAATCCCCAGGCGGCAGCATTGAATAGTAAAAGATTTATAAACTGAAATGTGGTCATATTTTTGACTATAATATAATAAAACTTTAATAACAATAGTGATTTTTTATACTAAAATGAGTAAATTGGGGAGGAATACCCATAAAAACCGTCACCATGAAACATCTACTCTTTTTATTAATCATGATGATAGTGATAACAAACTGTGCTACCACAAAATCATCAATGGCGGACAATAGCACATCTGTAAGTTTTGAAAACGACAGCACCGGCTACGACCTTATTGTATTGGATCCTCAGTTTGACACTTTTATACAGGTCGAAGCCCGTCCTATCAACTTCTACTCCAATGAGTACTATCAGGCATGGAATGTACGTTACACTAACGAATGGAATAGCAGGCATAACAACCCATCACGATATGGCACATTTTACTCTACCTATATCGATTACTCACCAACCATTGACTATGGTATTGAGCTAAACTATAAACTGTATAACTACTTTTTATATATAGAGAAAAAATACAACATAGTGCTAATCAGGCGCGGCCGTGCCTTCTAGATGTACTGATTCCGGCTGCAAGCACTGCTCCTGCAAGCACCAAGAATGCGCCAAGATAAGTTAATGCATCAAATGATACTGAAGGAATCCAGTCAAGACCAAATACCATCATCAAATCGATGCACAGAAAGGTAATCACCGGGTTTAATGTTACGATGATACTTATCTGGTTGGCTTCGGCATATTTAAAAGCCTCGGCAAATGTGCCGTAAGCAATAACAGTGTTGAGGCATAAAAACACTAACAGAGGCCACATCCACCAAGGCAAACTTTGGCTGAAAGCCGAAAAATCGGCGAGCGGAATAAATAGTATTGCCGGAAGTGCATAAATAAACATGTTGATATGCTGCGGCTCATAATCGCGTATAAGCATTTTGTTGAAAACACCATAAATAGTCCACGACCAGGCAGCAACTAAAAGCCAGACAACACCTGCATTAAAATTATCTTTATTAGTTTCGATAGTGGTAAACTGGTGATAATAGAAAAACGCAAACCCCGTAAAAGCAATAAAGTAACCCAATATTTTTAAAGTAGTAACCTTCTCTTTGAACACAAAAAAACCAAGAGCACCAAGGGTTACGGCACCAAGTTGGATGAGGATTTGAGCAGTGGCCGGCCCTGCAAGGTCAACACCTTTCATAAACCCGATATAGTTGATACCCAGCAACAGAGAGGCTGCAACCAATTTTTTGGGAGGTTTGGCAAATATGCGCAAAGCAGAAGGTTGCCTAATGGCATAATAACCAATAAGAATAGCCGCTGCCGATATAAACCGTATCCAAACAATAGTATAGGGATCGAAATAAGCGAGAGCAATTTTCAGTCCGATGGCTAATAAGCCCCAAAAAACAGCTGTTATAACAGCAAATAACACACCTTTGTTTCTCATATTACACCTATTACCCGCACAACTACAACAATCAATTAAAAAAATAGATTAACAGTGGGTAAAAGTAATACTATCTAACCAATTGAAACACGATTGGCCAAATAAATAATAGCAATATAAAATTTTAGTATTATCAATATTAAATAGATACAAAAACACTATATTTGTATTAGTAAACAAATTATCAAAACTAACTATGAAACGTTCCATTACAAATTACACTTCTTTTCTTCTTTCGGCGGGGTTGATGATAGCCCTAATTACCGGTTGCCAATGTGGAGGTAACAAAAAAGAAGCTATCAAAAAAGAGAATATTGAAGCCGAAGTGCGCGAATTTGTATATCCGCTACCCACAGCTTTCGAAGTAACTGAGTTACTTAACCGTATCGAAGCATCATACATTATCGACCTGAGTAACTCGCCCGATAATGTTGATAAATACCTTACTGAGCCATCTAAAGCCCTTAACCTGGGTGTATATAGCTCCGACCTAAGCTATGCAAGCACATACAACCAACAGCAATATATTGTAGATTACATGACTGCATCGCGCAAGCTCGTTGAATCGCTTGACATGACAGCTGCAGTTGACCCTGAGCTTCCAAAGAAAATTGAACAGAACGAAAATAATAAGGATGAACTAATTAACCTTATAACCGAGTCATTCTATGATACTTACGACTATCTTAACCGTAACCACAGAGCTCCTGTATCGGCAATGATTATCTCGGGAAGCTTTATCGAAGGTCTTTATATTGCTACTAACATCTCTGATAACACATTCAACAACAAAGAGATGGTGAAAATTGTAATGACACAAAAAGAGCCTTTCCAGAAGTTGATGGATCTTCTTAATAACTATAGCGATACAGAATACTGTGCCGATATTATTGAAGATATGACACCTCTTTATACAGTATTTCAGAGTATTGAAGAGGGTGGAATCACCGAAAACCAACTGGAACTTATTAAAGCTGAAGTTAAAAACTTAAGAGCAAAAATTGTTGAATAACAATATCATGCCAAAGCTATACAAAAGGGAGCATATAAAAGTTGCTCCCTTTTTTGTTTAAAATGAGCGAAGTCATATCTTTACATCCATAAACTTAATCTTTGTATGAGTGAAATATTGCTGGAGGCCCTGATGCAGCTCTTTGCTCTGCTCACGGATGTCAAACAAGAACAGATATCGGGTGATGCAAGGCAAAAAGTTGAAGATTACCTTGCGAGGCAATTCAACAGCGAGTATGTAAAGAAACACCTCGAGAAGTATGATTACTTCTTAAATAAATTCCATAAAAATACATACAGCCACGACTTTGAAGCCCGCGAGAAGCAGTCGTCATATAACATGAGCAAACTGTTTACCATAAGCAAACAGCTTAATGCTGAGATGCAGATGGAAGCTAAGATATTGCTTATGAGCCTCTTATTCAACTTCATTCAGAAAGA
>CAZWOA010000016.1:0-17529 GCA_964635545.1 uncultured Marinilabiliaceae bacterium | reverse complement strand
TCGGTGGTGAAAACATCGGTTATGCAACCAGTATATTATGGTACAATCGCCGAAAAATTTATTGCACGTCAGGATAAAGGACGTATAGTATATAAAGCTATCGATATAGAATACCGATTCTCTGATAACCAAGTGGGCATCTATCCATTCAGTTTCAGAGGGCGTTCGGGTCAACTGGTGGCCATAATGGGAGGTAGTGGTACTGGTAAATCTACACTGCTCAATGTGATGAGTGGATCGTATAAGCTTACACGAGGCTCAATAACCATTAATGGCTACGATATAAAAGAGGATAAGGAACAGCTTCAAGGGGTAATAGGTTATGTGCCGCAGGATGACATGCTCATAGAGGAACTAACTGTATATGAGAATCTTATATTTAACGCAAAACTTATATTCAGCGACCGCAACGAAGAGCAGCAGCAAAATTTGGTTGAGCATGCCCTCAACGATTTTGACTTGGTGGAGGCGCGCGACCTGGTAGTTGGAAGCCCTCTAAATAAAATTCTCAGCGGTGGCCAACGTAAACGTCTTAACATCGCTTTGGAGCTGATGCGCGAACCTTCGGTGCTGTTTGTTGATGAGCCCACCTCCGGACTTTCGTCGTTAGATTCGGAAAAAGTGATGATGCTGCTCAAAAGGCAAGTACTAAAGGGTAAGTTGGTATTCATAAATATTCACCAGCCCAACAGCGACCTATATAAGCTATTCGATAAATTACTGATAATAGATAAGGGCGGAAGAATAATATATAATGGTAACCCCATGGATGCCATTGTACATTTTAAAAAAGCAGCACACTACGTAAATCCCGAAGAGAGAGAGTGTTACGTATGTGGAAATGTTAAAACCGAACAGCCATTACGCATCATCGAGGCTCGTATGGTGGATCCCTATGGAAAGCTTATCCGTAAACGGAAAGTATCGCCTCAAGAGTGGTATAAGCAATATTACCAGGAGATAGAGTCGAAATTTGACTGGAAAACAAAGGGCGAACCCGAGAAGAAGGAAAAACTTCCACCCAATCTATACTCGATACCCAATAGGGGAAAGCAGTTTGAAATTTTTGCACGCCGCGACGCACTTAAAAAGCTGAAAGACAAACAATATGTATTTATCAACTTGCTTGAAGCACCCATATTAGCATTTATACTGGGCTTCTTCACCAAATTTATAAGTGGTGGAAGTGGCGACCCCGACATGTATATATTCGGCCTCAACACAAACATACCCGCATATCTGTTTATGAGCGTGGTAGTTGCAATATTTATAGGTTTAAACGTGAGTGCCGAGGAGATAATAAAAGATAGGAAACTGCTACAACGCGAGAAGTTTCTAAACCTCAGCCGATCGTCATACCTTAACAGTAAAATAATGAACCTGATGGTTATATCGGCCATCCAATCACTATCATTTGTGCTGATAGGCAATTACATACTGGGTATAAAAGAGCTGTGGTTCGGCTATTGGGCAATACTATTCTCTACCTATGTATTTGCCAATATGCTTGGCTTAAACATAAGCGCAGGACTAAAAACTGTGGTAGCTATATATGTAATTATACCACTCATATTAGTACCCCAACTTCTATTCAGTGGTACACTTGTGAGTTTTGATAAACTGCACCCATCCATTACTAACCGAGAGTTTGTGCCACGTATTGGCGACATGATGGCTTCGCGATGGGCATATGAAGCATTAGCGGTTTATCAATATTCAGAAAATAAATTTGAAAAGCAATTCTTCGATACCGATCTTCATCGAAGTGAAGCATCTTATATTACATCATCATGGATACCGGAGCTGCGTAAAATAAACAGTCAGTGTAAGCAGTATCTTGATGAGAATGATACCGAAAATTTAAACAAATCGGCAAAATTATTGTACGGTGAGTTAAGCAAATTATCGCGTAACAAATGGAGTAAGCTTCCAAAAATGATTCAGAGATTGATAACACCTACCTATAACGATACGACCTATAATTTTATCGAGGACAATCTGGAGATAATTAGAGAGAAAAACATGGAAGCCTTTAATTATTACAACCGTAAGCGTGACGATATAAACGAAGAGTTGATAGAAAAATATGGAGGTGCCACAAGGGTTGTTGAATTTAAGCAACGCAATGTAAATGATGCTCTAAGCGACTGGGTTACAAATCGCAACGAATTTAAGCAGCTTGAAGTGTACGATGATATGATAGTGCGCAAGAAACAACCAATATACTACGTACCTCAAAACAACTGGGGACGTGCCCATTTCTACGCACCTTATAAGATATTTGCCGGTGTAAAAATCCCTACACCTATATTTAATGTGATATTCCTATGGTTATCATCAGGAGTACTATATTTTACACTATATTTCGACCTTCTAAGACGAATAATATTAACATTCGAGAAGTTCCACTTACGACGAATGAATAAGCGACTGCAAAAAGTATGGACTTAATAATTATTGAACGCCTAAATGTTTAAGACTGAAGATATTAACAAGGCACTGGAAGTGCTTAGAGCTGGTGGTGTAATACTATATCCCACAGATACGATATGGGGCATTGGCTGCGACGCAACAAATAGCGAGGCAGTGGCAAAAATATATAAGTTGAAGCAACGTGAAGACTCCAAAAGTATGCTCACACTCATCGATTCGCCACAAAGAATGGGAGGCTACATATCAGAAATACCCGATGTGGCCTGGGACGTTATAGAGCTGAGTGAAAAGCCGTTAACAATAATTTTTGATGGAGCCAAAAACCTCGCTCCCAACCTAATTGCTACCGATGGAACAATAGGAATGAGGGTAACAAAAGAGCTATTCTCAAAGGAGCTATGTGCTCGACTACGAAAGCCTATCGTCTCTACCTCGGCTAACATAAGCGGCCAGAAAGCACCGGCAACCTTCGATGAAATATCAGAAGAGATAATAAATAACGTTGATTATACAGTTGAGTATCGTCGCAACGACATAACACCTGCTACTCCTTCCAGCATTATTAAACTGGGCAAGGGCGGTGAAGTAAAAATAATAAGACAATGACAGAAATGGAACAGGAGATAATAAACTTCAACCACTCAGCCGATATCCAAATTCGGTTTAACGATATAGACATGCTTGGCCATGTAAATAATGCAAAAATTCAAGAATATTTTGACCTTGGCCGTATGTACTACTTGCAACGTATATTTGGCAAAAGCATGTTTGTTGATGATGAGGCAATTGTAATTGCATCTATCAAGTCCGACTTTATATTGCCGGTTTTCTTAGCCGATACGGTGGAGGTGGTGACAGCAATAACTGGTTTTGGCACCAAGAGCCTGAATATGATTCAACATTTGCGAATAAAGAGTACTAAAGAGATAAAGGTTGTGTGCCAATCGGTTATGGTATCTATCAATAAAAAAGAGGGACACTCAATAGAGATGCCCACCCAATGGATAGATATGGTGAATGAATTTGAAAAAACATCCAAATAAAATAAAAATTGTGACGGCACGATACTTATTTCACAATAAGTATTTTGCCTTCCACACTTTTATTTCCTTCCGAATCGGCTGCCAATACCAAATAAACACCGGTTTTAGCCTTTGAACCGTTAAGGTTGGTGCAGTTCCATACTACACGCCCTCCCCGCGAAATAGTTTTATACACAAGGGCACCTCTTATATCGGTAATAATCACTTCCGAGTCGAATTCAAAACCATCAATGGTTACTTCACCCGAGTAATTTTCACGCACAGGATTAGGATATATCTTTACAGATGAGGATTTTACGATAGGCTCAATAGCATCGCCCACGTATGACACAATACCTTGAGACGTGCCAATAAATACCTCGCCTGTTGTAGGATGAATCCCTATGCTGGTAACAGCATCCGACGGTAGTGGGCTATTATTACTATTGAATGCCTGTATTGTCTCAAGGCCATCGGGCGATACCAGAAAAACTCCTGAAGCCTCTGTACCAATCCATTTACGGTTGGCACCATCAACACATATCGCGGTAACAACTTCATTTCCCAACAGATAATCGGCCGCATTAGTGCCATCATTACGAGGTACTTTTATACGCGATGCAATAGGATAATCGGTGTTGAAAATCTGTCCGGGGCGGTAATAAACAATCACACCCATATTAGTTCCAAGCCATATCTGCCCGTTTTTATCCTCACATATTGTTTTTATAGAGTTGGTGATAGCTTCTCTATTCTCATCCCAAAGCAGTAGCTGCCCACGGTTGCGTTTATCACTATCAGATAATATAGGGCTTCTATACATATCATCGGCACTATTTTCGATAGTACCATTGGTAGATAACACAAAAAGCCCGGGTGCAATCCTTGGTATGATTGCCCAAAGAATATTATCGCGGGTAACAATCATTTTACCTATAGAGTGCATACCCTCCAGAGGAGGATAGTAAAGCGGATACCATTTATTATCGGGTGTCTTTACTATCAGTCCGGTGTTAACCTCACAGTTGGAAATAAATAAGTTCGATTTATTATCATAGCATATTCCCCCTACCCTCACGTAATTCTGACTATTAACGTATGGCACATTGTTGAGAATACTGTTTTGCTGAGTATAATGTGCCTCTTCTTCAATACCATTAAACTTAAAAATACCATTGCCCCAAGTAGATACATACATACTATCAATAGCATTGGGGTTAATGGCAATATTCAGTAAGTCTCTTTCGTAGGGGTGATTATTATTAATATAGGAAGTCCACACACCATCAGAATAACGACTCAGAGCTATCCTTCTATTATGATTATTCCATGCATTTGTAAGTCCGCCGGGAGTAATAAACACACCCTTTGAAGTGCCAACAATATCAAAACTATTATTAGTTGCGGGGCTATTGGGCACCACGCTTATCCCCTCGCCTGCCTGCGATACATATACCAGCCCAAGCTTAGAGTCGGCAATCACAAACCGTCCGGTACTATTTTCCAAAGAAACATTTGTAATCGAAGGCGATACAGATGTTTCACTATCGGCAAGACTATACCTATTAAATAATTGTGTACTGCTTTTCGAATCTTCATATAAGGCTCTAATGCTTCCCTTAGTAGCAATATATAAGGTATTATTTGAAATGGACACACCCTGAAATTGTGTAATATTTTCATACTGTTCCCAGTTGCTACCATCCCATGCATGCATAGATACAACTCCACCCTTTGTTCCTCTGAAAGCAATAACTTTACTATCGAAAAAAACCACGTCACTATAAGCAAGTTCATCATTGGCAATTTTCTGCCAGGTTTTATAATATGAAAGTGAGTGTGAACTTTTATCTGCTCTGTACAATCCGTTGCTTGTGGCGGCATATATCCACTGGTCGTCAAACATTACCGAATTAACCATGTAATTTTTTGATTCTGTACCTATATAATAGGTGTCGGCAACCTCTTTTTTATCAATGTTGATAACCACAATGCCAAAATTGGTACAGCAGTATAGTCTTGAACCCTCAATAAGAATTGAGTTAATTGCCTTATCAGGATATAGTCTGCTTAGCTTAATATCAGGAATATTAAAAACCTTATCTCCTTTTATTACATCAAGATTTCCATTTTGATAGCCTACCGCCATCAGCTTATTACTTGCTACAACAGTCGATATATCCATATCACTCAGCATATTTACCTTTGTCATTTTTCCCATATACCTATCTTCGGCATCATAGTAGAACAGGCCATGGCTCGATCCGGCAATCAACTTACCATCATACACGCACGAAAACTTTGCATCACTTAGGTTAAAATGATCTGTCCATCTCTGCGCATCAATTCTTAGAGACAAAACAATTAATAAAGTTGCTATAATTATCCTAATCATACTATTTGCTTTGAAGTGCAATATATTGGTAGAAATTTTCAAAAGCTCGGGCACGATGACTAATTTTATTTTTCTCATTAAGGTTCATCTCGGCAAAAGAGACCTCTCCCCCATCAGGCAGAAATATGGGATCGTAGCCAAAACCCATGGTTCCTTGTGGAGAGTTGAGAATGGTACCATTTACAACACCCTCAAAAAGATGCGACTCACCATTAGCCACTAAAGCTATAACAGTGCGGAAGCGGGCTTTTCTATTGCTACATCCCTTCATGAGCTCTAGTACTTTAGCCATATTATTTTCAGAGTCCTTTTCGGGTCCTGCATAACGTGCCGAATATACCCCGGGTGCACCATCGAGGCACTCAATCTCCAGTCCTGTATCGTCGGCAATGCAATCATAGCCAAGAGTTTCGTTTACAAACTTGGCTTTCAACAGAGCATTCTCTTCCAGTGTAGTTCCGGTTTCGGCAATCTCTTCAAAATACCCTATATCGGTAAGGTCTATAACCTCAAACCTGCCGTTAGCTTTATTTCTAAACTCTTCGGTTTTATTCTTATTGTGGGTAGCCACTAAAATTTGTCGCATAAATATAGAGGAATTAAAAAGGCGGTAAAAACCGCCTAATTAAATAAAAAAATATATTCATTATCCGAAGTTACCGTAACCATATTTCATAAGGTCGGTACGCGGATTAACCACAAACACATCAATTTTCTCGTCATTGGCAATCACAAATTGCTCCGAAGCCCCAAGCACATAATCGTGGAAAGCTATATCGCGGGTGGTCATTATAATTATCATCTGTGCATCTACCTTTTTGGCGGCTGCCACTATTTGCTCATGGCTCGACAAAGGCAGATCGGATAGTTCTATAGTAAATTTAATATCTTTATCCTCCAGGTATTTTTTACAGAATACCAGATTGGCTTTTGTGGGTATATCTATAATACCATCTTTACCTGTTGTGGCAAAGAGATAGACATATATATCCATAAACTGCCCTAAGAAACCAAGCCATTTTAGTTTTTCCTTCGATTCGGTTCTAAAATCGACCGGGAAGAGAATCTTGGCAGTTTCAGGATAAGCCGACTCCTTCTGAACCACCAGATAGGGAATTTTAGACCCGACAATAACTTTTAGAGCATAGCTACCGGTAAGCTTTTGCATACCTTTCATGCCATGGGTGCCCATTATAACAAGCATACAGTTAAGCTCTTCAACCACTTGGTTAATGGTACGGAAAATAGTACCGTCTCTAACTATAGCTTGAGTTTTAATATTATGCTCAGCCTCAATTTTACTTGCAATTCGTTGCAATAGCTCCTGCTGCTCGGCAATCTGAACCTCTTTCTTTACAATATGCAGAAGAACAATACCGGTCTTCATCTTACCGCTAAGCCTGACTGCATGGGAGACTGCATAGTCGGCCGCAACCGTAAAATCATAAGGTATGAGTAGTGTGCTTTGAGTTGATTCCATAAATTTCTTCGGTAGAATGAATGTTCAATACAATAAATATACTATTTTTATCATTATAAAACAAAGATATTGATATTCTCTTTATATTAGTCTCAAAGATAGTTGTAAATATCATAAATCGAATAGTGATGTTAAAAAAATTATTTACAACATTTGTTTTTTTGATAGTTGTGTGTTTATCTAGTGCCACAACTATAAAATATATGATTGACGGCAAGTATTATGAAGCTGCCGACAATGATACTATCACTATACCCCATGGAAATTCCCTATTTGTTACCTGGGATATCAACTTACACCAGGGACCATTCAGCCATCGCATATACGACTACCAGATGCTTTGGAGCGAGTGGAGTGATAATAATTTCGTTTTTTTCGATTATATAGAACCCGGAAACTATCTGCTGGAGATAAAAAATAACAAAACTACTATCTCATCAGTAAAAGTAATAATTGAGAAGGCCAACAATCTAGCATCCCTGCCATTTATATTAATCGCCATTATGGCATCGGTAGCTACGTTTGGATTAGGACTGGCAATACGAAAATCGAAAGAGACAAAAGAAAACATACCACAACCCATTGAACCAGCCTCCGTAGTTGTGCCAGCCAAAGAAGATGACCGCACAAGTGGGAACGTAAAATCGCAAAAATATAAAAAAGTAACTGTACTATTTGCCGACATACAAGGATTCACCAAGATAGTGGAGCATATGAATCCTGAACAGCTTATAGATGAACTCGACAAATACTTCATCTACTTTGACGAAGTGGCAGAAAAATTTAACATTGAGAAGATAAAAACCATTGGCGATGCCTATATGTGTGCCGGCGGCTTACCCGAAAAGAATCGTACTAACCCCATTGATGTGGTATTGGCCGGCATGGCCATGCAAAGATATGTGAAGTCGATACACCACACTAAATCCAATAACGAACTGGGATTCTGGGAGTTGAGAGTGGGAATACACACAGGCTCTGTAATATCGGGTATGATAGGTAATAAAAAACGATACTTCGACATATGGGGCGATTCGGTAAATATTGCGTCGCGCATGGAGTCGTCGGGCATTGCAGGTGAGATTAACATTACCGGAGTGACCTACAATCTTATAAAAGACTTTTTTGTATGCGAATATAGGGGCAAAATGCCGGTAAAGTATAAGGGAGAAACCGATATGTACTTTGTTCGCAGTATAGTGCCATCGCTATCGGAGCAAGGGAAAGGCAAAGTGCCCAATAAACTTTTCTATATTCGTCTTCAGCATAACTCGCTTCTGGATATGATAGATTACATAGAAGAGGTATATCCCGGTCACTGCATCGCTGCATCGCTATTCAAATCATTTCAGATTATAGCGGAGACTTTGGCACGAGCCGAACGGGTGTCGGATGAAGAACTTTTAAAGATTAAATGCACTGCAATATTTACATTCCCTGCACTGTTATGTCATAAAATTGAGGATGGCAATAGGCTGAATATTGAGGAAATAATGGAAAAGTTCAGGTTTGAAGCCGACCAAATAAAATCAGTAATATTTGCAACCCATAACTTGGTGAAGGAGAATGCTCCCACTGGAATTATTGAACAGATAATAAGTGATTCATTTATATTAATGATTCTAAAAAAGAACTTCGTTCACGAGTACAAAAAATTGGTTGAAAAAGAGGAAAAAAACAGAACTTTTTCCAATTTTCATCGTAATGACCTAGAGAAGATGGTGGGTTTGGTCACAAAATACCGGCCGTTCACAAGCACATTTAATCATTTGGCAGAAGTAAGGCAAGATAGTTTGGTGCAGATAATCAAACATTTTCTTATATTTGACAATCGAACCAAACAGAATTGAGTATATTTGCAATATGTTAAAATTTCGAAAAACAGAGAAGATGGCTAAAACATACGAAGTTGAAAATAAATTGCCCAATATGATTGGTCCCGGCACAAAAATCACCGGTGATATCGACACTAATGGCGACATTAGGATAGACGGTATCATTGAGGGGTCGGTACAGTCAAAAGGCAAAATAGTAATTGGCAACAATGGCTCTATTAAAGGTAAGGTAAAATGTACCAATGCCGAGATTGCCGGTGAGATGAACGGTGAGATAGAAGTGATGGAGCTACTGTCGCTTAAGGCAACATCTAAACTTATGGGCGACATAAAAACCAATAAGTTGAGCATAGAGCCGGGAGCAATATTTAGTGGCACTTGCACTATGGGTAGCGACAAAGGCGGCTCAAAAGTTGTAGTACCAAACACGTAACGCTATTATACCAATTCACATATCGCTACTTATAGCAATAGTGATAAACATTTTTGTGTTTTTCGCTATTGACAGTAGCTCTGTGAAGATATTTATAAACATTATATTCTTCTATATTCTAAATATGGGGGTAATATTAGTGACCAACAGGATGAATAAGGAAAATGAAACCTTAAATCTTTTTGGCCTGGGAGTGGTAAAATTTGTTATTTTACTAATATTGTTGCTTGCAGTCAATAACCCCTTGAAAGATTATAACCATACCTCTGCTATACTCTTCTGTTTAAACTATTTTGTGTTTCAGGCAGGCCTTATTGCTTATATTCATCATAAGCACAAAAGCTCTAAAGAAAACGAAAGTTAAACTATTGTAACAAACCAAACTCTATAGAAAAATGATATAAATACAATCTTATTTTAGAGCGTATAAAAGATATAATTAACTGAATAACAAACAGTAACAGATGAAACTGAACATAGGCTTTCTGATATATTTACTTATATTCTCCCTTCTCCTGTCCTCATGCTCGCAAGATGCAAAAGCGGAATCAGCAGATGAGGCTGAAATTGAAATTGATAACATTATCAGTCATCATATTTCAGATTCACACAAATGGGTCATTTTCGCATATTCCGACTCTGAGGGCAACCCCGCCGAGATATCCATATCACTACCTATAATATTGGTAGATAAGGGTGAATGGCTGTTCAGCACATCATCTAAATTTGAAAATAATGCAGTTGTCACAAATGGTGCAAACCATTATGTGATGTACCACGACCTTATATATAGCACCGATGCCGACGGCACCATAACAAAAGATGCCGAAGGAAACGTAACCAACTTACGTCCCTTAGACCTGTCGATAACCAAAAACGTAACTGCCCTATTTCTTAGTGCCGGCTTGCTACTATGGATATTTATAAGTGCTGCAAGGCGTTATCGCAGAAGCGAGGTACCATCGGGATATCAATCAGCAATAGAAGCAATAGTACAGTTTATAGATAAAGATATTGCCGGTGAACAGATTGGAGAGAAAGGGTCAAAATTTACACCCTACCTTCTCACCATATTCTTTTTCATATGGATAAACAACCTGCTGGGGCTGGTACCTATATTCCCTGCATCCACCAACCTTTCGGGTAACATATCGTTTACTGCAACACTGGCGGTATTTACTTTTCTTGTTACCGCATTCAGTGGCAACAAAGATTATTGGCGACATATTTTCGTAGTGCCAGGCGTACCTTCATTTCTGAAAGTAATATTGGTGCCTATAGAGATAATAAGCATGTTTACAAAGCCATTCACACTGCTTATACGTCTTTTTGCCAACGTTACAGGCGGACACATCATTATGATAAGCCTGGTATCGATGATATTCATTGCCAAGTCATTTGCCATGGCACCGATTTCGGTATTGCTATCGCTGCTCATTTTTGTTTTAGAGATTATATTCGGCCTATTGCAGGCATATATATTCACACTATTGTCGGCTCTTTATATAGGGCTTGCAGTACAGGAAAATCATTAATATTAATAAAATAAATTTTTCAATTATGGAAGGAATACATCTTTTAAGCATTGGTCTTGGACTAATCGTATTTGGTATTGCACTTGGTATTGGCAACATTGGTAAATCAGCACTTGATGCAATGGCGCGCCAGCCCGAGATTTCAGGTAAAATACAGGCTGCCATGCTTATTGCTGCCGGTCTTATCGAGGGTGCCGGTCTATTTGCTATCGTTGTAGCTCTTATGAAAGGTTGATAAAACTATAGCATTATGAATCTTTTATCTCCGGAACCCGGGTTACTGCTCTGGACAGCTTTTACATTTATACTGCTGTTGCTATTGCTGACGAAGTTCGCATGGCGCCCCATTCTTGGTGCCATCCGTTCTCGCGATGAGCGTATAAGCATGGCTCTTCAGGCTGCACAAAAAGCAACTGAAGAGCTCAAAAACATAGAGCAGACCAAGAGTAACATCATCCTGGAGGCAAAATCGGAACGCGACAAGCTGCTTAACGAGGCACGAGTACTAAAAGACTCAATACTTGCCGAAGCAAAGCAAGTGGCACAAAATGAAACTGAAAGGATGATATCCATGGCACGCCAGCAAATTATCAAAGAGAAGGCTGAAGCTATCTACGACTTGAAAAAACAGGTGGCTCAATTATCGGTTAATATTGCTGAAAAAGTGCTTACTGAAGAACTTGCCGATAATGAGAAACAACAAAATCTCATAGACAAGTATCTGAATGAAAGTCACTTCAATTAATAAAACTTCGATATGAACGAAAGTATTATTGCACACCGATATGCAGCTGCGCTCTATGAGTTTGCAAAGGGAAAAAATGCCCTCGAGTCTGTATATAACGATTCGAAACTCATACGTAGTGAATTGGAGAAATCAAAATCAGGAATTAAGTTCATCAACTCACAGAATATTAAAATTTCGGAGAAGAGGCTTTTTTTCAGCAAAATCTTTGGTTCATATATTGACGGTGTAACACTTAGATTTCTTGATTTCATATTGGAGCAACAGCGCCATACACTGCTCAACGATATGTTACGCATATTTGAAGATATTTACCGAAGAGAGAAAAACATCTACAAGGTAAAACTAACAACAGCAGTTGAGATGAACAACCAGCATATGGAGAGCTTTAAAAACGGGCTTTCCAAAAAGCTTAATGGCACAGTAGAACTCACTGTTGACGTTGACAAATCGATAATAGGCGGTTCTATAATAAGAGTGGGTGACAGACAGCTGGACTCAAGTGTGAAGAACAGATTGAAAAAGATTGAAAAACATCTGTCGGAATAATTATTTGAATCAGGTAACAGAATATTAAATGGAAAACATAAAAGCCTCAGAAGTATCCAAACTGCTCAGGCAGCAGCTTGAAAACTATGAGTCGTCGCTTAAAATGGAGGAGGTAGGAACCGTACTTCAGGTGGGCGACGGCATTGCACGGGCTTATGGACTTACCAACGTGCAGGTTAACGAGCTTGTTGAATTTGAGGCAGCTACCGGTGTGGTACTCAACCTTGAGCAGGATCATGTGGGTATAGTACTTATGAATGGTGGTAATACCGTGCGCGAAGGCGACGTGGTAAAACGCACCGGCACCATCGCATCCATTAAGGTGGGCGAAGGGCTTATGGGCCGTGTGGTTAACACACTGGGAGAACCCATAGATGGTAAAGGTCCTGTAGAGGGCGACCTCTACGAAATGCCACTTGAGCGTAAAGCACCTCAGGTTGTATTTCGTCAGCCGGTGAAGCAACCACTACAAACAGGTATTAAAGCTATCGACTCGATGATTCCCATCGGTAGAGGACAGCGCGAGCTTATTATTGGCGACCGTCAAACCGGTAAAACAGCCATTGCAATCGATACAATTCTTAATCAGAAAATATTCTTCGATCAAGGTGCACCTGTATATTGCGTATATGTGGCCATTGGTCAGAAAGCAAGTACTGTAGCACAGATTGTGGGTACTCTCGAGAAACATGGTGCCATGGATTACACCTGCGTGGTGTCGGCATCGGCTGCCGATCCTTCGGCAATGCAGTTCTATGCTCCCTTTGCAGGGGCTGCCATAGGCGAGTTTTTCAGAGATACAGGCCGATCGGCACTATTGGTATATGACGACCTTTCGAAACAAGCGGTGGCCTACCGTGAGGTGAGCCTTTTGCTTCGCCGTCCACCGGGACGTGAGGCATATCCGGGTGACATTTTCTACCTTCACTCACGCCTTCTCGAGAGGGCAGCTCGAATTATCGACTCGGATAAAATTGCGGGCGAGATGAATGATTTGCCGGAATCTATAAGGCACCTTGTAAAAGGTGGTGGATCGCTCACTGCTCTTCCTATCATCGAGACTCAGGCAGGTGACGTATCGGCATATATACCAACCAACGTAATTTCAATTACCGACGGACAGATATTCCTTGAAAGTAACCTCTTCAATGCTGGGGTGCGCCCGGCCATTAACGTGGGTATATCGGTATCGCGCGTGGGTGGTAGTGCACAGATTAAGCCAATGAAGAAGGTGGCTGGTACCCTTAAAATAGATCAGGCACAGTATCGCGAACTAGAAGCATTCTCTAAATTTGGATCCGACCTCGATGCAGCTACAATGGCAGTACTCGATAAAGGACGTAAAAACGTGGAACTTCTTAAGCAGGCACAATACTCACCTTGCGAAGTAGCTCTTCAAGTGGCTCTTATCTACTGTGGAACTCAAGGCTTATTGAGCAAAATAAAACTTGAGGATGTAGCCCAATTTGAAAAAGAGTTCTCGGATGCTATGGAGCTAAGACACCGTGATGTGCTTGAAAAAATAAGACAAGGAGAGTTTGGCGACTCAGTAAGCCAAACAATTACTGATTTGGCAGGTGACATAACCCGCCGATTTGATGTTAATGAGAACTAATTATTATGGCAAGTTTAAAAGATATCCGCACCCGTATTAACTCGGTGAAAACCACCCGACAAGTAACTAGTGCAATGAAAATGGTATCGGCAGCCAAAGTTAAGAGGGCGCAGGATAATGTGGAACATATACGTCTCTACATCAGCAAAATGCACACTCTTGTTGGAAATCTGAATGCTACATTGGGACCGGACGCAAAGGTTAAGCTGTTTGAAAAAGGAACACAAGGTAAAATATTACTTGTGCCTTTCAGTTCTAACAGAGGACTTGCAGGAGCTTTTAATGCCAACGTGATTAAAGAGACCGAAAGGCTGCTTACAACCACATTTAAGGATGAGCTTGCCAAAAAAAACCTAGACATAATGGTGGTTGGGAAACAGGTGCAAAAAGCACTTGTGGCCCGCCACTATCCGGTAATCGGTCATTTCAATGATTTGTACGTTGACCCATCGTGGGATAATGTGGAAGTGCTTGCAGAAGCTCTGCTAAAACACTATTACGACGGTGATTACAAGGAGATACACTTCATTTACAATAAATTCAACAACGCATCTAACCAGGAGGTTAAAACATACCAGTTCTTACCTTTTGTGCCTGATGAATCGGAGACTGATAATGCCACACTATCCGACCTCATCATTGAGCCAAATGCGGAGAGAATGATAGAAGCACTGGTGCCGGCAACTGTTCGCACCTCATTTTACTGGATCGTGCTAGAGTCATTGGCATCAGAACACGGCGCCCGCATGACGGCCATGCACAAAGCCACCGACAACGCAACCGAGCTTATTAATGACTTGCAGCTGGCATACAACAAGGCTCGCCAAGGTGCAATCACTTCCGAAATACTTGAGATTGTAAGTGGTGCAGAGGCATTGAATTAATAAAGTAAGGATAGGTGGAAATTGCAATCTTAGTACTAATTTTCAATAGGCCCGACAAAACTAAAGGCCTATTTGAGATTATACAAAAACAAAAACCAACCAAACTGTATATTGCAGCCGATGGGGCCAGAAAAAACAAAGAAGGCGAGGACATACTCTGTGCTCAAACCAGGGCAATATTTGACAATATAGATTGGGTATGCAATGTTAAAACACGCTTTCTCGACCATAACATGGGGTGCGGAAAGGGTGTAAGCAGTGCTATAAGCTGGTTTTTTGAAAATGAAGAGTGCGGAATAATACTTGAAGACGATTGTCATCCCAATGACGATTTCTTTCGGTTCTGTGATGAGATGCTCAAAAGATATAAAGACGAGAGCAGGGTTAAAATAATCTCAGGCACCAATTTTCAGAATGGATTGAAATGGGGTAACGCAAGTTATTATTTCTCGCGGATGACACACATTTGGGGCTGGGCAACTTGGCGCCGCACATGGGATGAGTATGAGTTTGACATGCAAAAATATGATGACTCATTTAAAGAGATTATTAAAAAAAGATTCCCAAACAAAAGGATAAGCATGTACTGGAGCTACATCTTTGATATGATGAAGAACAAGCCGTTAGATACCTGGGATTACCAATTGTCTTTTAGCATAATCAAAAACGATGGGATAAATATTATTCCAAATAAAAACCTGGTTACCAATATTGGATTTGGCCAGGATGCAACCCATACCCACGAAGAGAATGCTATTTGGGCTAATAAAGAGGCTCATCAATTGGGTAAAATAAAACATCCTGCAATTATAAAAAGCAATAATATTGCGGACATATATTATCATTATACCAATGAACTTCACCGCAAGCCCCGTTTGATGCATAGATTGAGAAGATTTTTACATATGTATTAATTATGAACGATGCTCCTCTCCTATCAATTATTATTCCTGCATATAACGCAGAATATTACGTTATTAGGGCAATTCAAAGTTTGCTCGACCAGCCCTACCGTCCTATTGAAATTATAGTAATTGATGATGGCAGCACAGATTATACCTATGAAGTAGCAAATAAATACGCACAAGAGCACTCGTTCATCAAGGCGTTGAAAAAACAGAACGGAGGTGCCGGCTCGGCACGTAACGCGGGGTTGGACATATGCACGGGCGATTATATCACATTTCTGGATTCGGACGATATAATAGAGCCAAGCACCTATACCGAGGCCATTAAACTGTGCAAAACATCGAAAGCACAAATAGTTCAATTTCCGGTACAATACTCCTCCAAGAGTGGAACAGTTACCCACGCTCCCAAACTGAACGACATAACGTCAAAAACTGCTCTCTACAGCCTATTTATGAAAGAGACTATAAGTTCGAGCGTATGGGATAAGGTTTACACAAGAGAGGCAATTATAAATAGCCGGTTTAAAGAGGCACTGCTTTATGAGGATATGTTCTTCATGGCAAATATTATTCAACAGACAACCCATGTTGCGTTTTCATCCAAGGGCAGATATGTATATAGTTATAGACCTGATTCTACTGTGAATTCTAAGGCCAATTATAAAAGAACCAAGGACTATCTATTTGTACGAATGAAGGTTTACGAATTTTCGTATAAATACCCAAAGCTATGGCTTCAGCGAACCCGCCACCTTATTAACACCTTCAAACACAGCGAAGTAGCTGCAATAAGTCATTTTACGGAGGATGAACAAGCATCACTATTTTCTATCATCGACAGTCACAAACCGTCTTTATTATCGATAGTAGTAAACCTGCTTACATTTAAAATAGGCATTTCCCGCTTTAGAATGCTAATGCTCCTATTCAAGCAGGGTTCGGCAGCTGTTTTTGGGAAGTTTTGCAATATTTCTCACACTAACTGTAATATGGAGTTGGTTAATACCTGAGAAAATAAGGAAAAAAATGGTCTGCAATACTATATTAATAAAGAAAAGTTTAACAATAAGTTGAGCTAGTAAAACTGCAAAAGTTATTGATATATTCAGTATAGCTTGTTTTAACATTTTTCAAAAAATCTGTATGCGAAACATTAGCTTCCACATAATTTGTAATTTAGAATTTTTGTACATATATTTGTACAAATAAAGATACAAAACTATGCTAATTGCCAGTGTTTCTGATTTTAGAAAAGATATAAAATCCTATTTAGATAGAGTTTCCAAAAACTTTGAAACCTTAATTATCAATCGCGGAAAAGATTCGGGGATTGTTGTAATGTCTTTAGAAGAATATAATTCTTTGATGGCAACTAATTATGAATTATCATCGAGAAAAAACGAAATGCGTTTAGATTCAGCAATTGAAAAATTGAAAAGTGGAAAATCATTTTCAAAAGATTTGATTGGGGAATAATATGAAATATATTTTTGTTGACGAATCCTGGGAAGACTATTTGTATTGGCAGAAAACGGATAAAAAGAAATTAAAACGAATAAATGATCTGCTAAAAGATATTTCAAGAAATCCATATAAAGGAATTGGAAAGCCAGAACCATTAAAACATAAATATGCCGGATTTTGGTCTCAGCGAATTGACGATGAGCACAGATTAATTTATAAATATCAAGA
>CAZWOA010000015.1:40293-46348 GCA_964635545.1 uncultured Marinilabiliaceae bacterium | reverse complement strand
TTTCGCTCATTTCCTATCATCTGTGATACAAAAATAAGCGAAACAACAGCCAATTAAAATGATAAATTATCGATTATGGTTATATGTTTGCTTTTATAATCTCTTGCTCTTGACTTATTGATACTCCCCTTTGCGAAATGGGCATGTAGCTGATGCGGTCGTGCACATTTTTATAGGCAGGGCGTATAATACGTCTGCTGGGGAATGTAACCTCTTCGATGCGGTGCGCACACCAGCCTGCCATACGTGCTATTGCAAATATTGGGGTGAATAACTCGCGTGGAATCCCCATGCAGTCATACACAAATCCGCTGTAGAAATCGACGTTGGCAGTAACCATTTTTGTGTTTGCCGGCCCTTTGTGCTCCACAAATGCACGTGGTGCTATCTGCTCTATTGCTTCGTAAAGGTTGAACTCGTCCATCCTGCCTTTTTCGATGGCAAGTTCGCGAGCCTTCTCTTTGAGCAGTACCGCTCTGGGGTCGGATATGGTATATATTGCGTGGCCGATACCGTAAATTTTCCCGGTTTTATCGAATGCTTCGCGGTTTAGAATCTTCTTTATGTAGGCCTCTATTTCGGCTTTGTCACTCCAGTTTTTGATATTCTCTTTGAAATTATCGAGCATATCGCATACCTTTAAGTTGGCTCCACCGTGTAGTTTCCCTTTGAGCGAACCCAAAGCGGCTGCAATGGCTGCGTAGGTATCGGTTTGTGCCGAGCTTACAACCCTTGTAGTGAATGATGAGTTGTTACCTCCTCCGTGTTCGGCGTGAATTACCAGCGACAGGTCGAGTAAGTCAACTTCCAGTTGGGTATATTTATCACCTTTAAGCATATAGAGGAAATTCTCTGCAATGCCAGCCCCTTTCTTTGGATGTCGTATAACCAGCGATTTACGCTGATAATCGTGACGCATGCCGTAGTATGAGTAGGCAGTTATCACCGGCATCCTTGCTATGAGTGCTATTGATTGCTTGATGAGGTTTTCCGGCGAGTAATCCTCGGCAGCCTCATCGGTAGTGTAAAGTCCTAATACTGAGCGTGCAAGCATGTTCATTACATCCGAGCCTTTCAACGATAAAATGATGCTGCTGGCAAAATGGGTTGGCAGTTCGGCCTCACTTTCAAGTATATCGTTAAACTCGTCAAGCTCAACTTTATTGGGTAGCTTCCCTGATAGCAACAGATAGGCAGTCTCTTCAAAGCCGCGCCGGTTATCCTTTTGAAATCCTTTCACAAGGTCGCGAAGCTCAATGCCGCGATAATATAGTTCTCCCTCACATGGGGTTAGTTTATCGCCTTCACGTTTGTAGCCCACCACGTCGCCTATGGTGGTAAGGCCTACCAGAACGCCCGTAAAATCGGAGTTGCGTAAACCTCTTTTTACATTGAACTGCTCAAATAGACCTTGGTTTATATTACTTGCCTCAAGTGCGTCCTCTGCTAATCTGTCAATAACTGGCATGGTAAGTGTTAAGTTAAGAATGGTAAAAAATGTTTATTCTGATGAGTCGAGCAGCTTATTAATGGCTCTTTGCACCGACCCGAATCCGAATTGCTTTACGGTGTTGTTGAATTTCTCCTTTATCTCTTTGTTGCACAGGTTTCCAATGGAGCCTTCGTGCGTGTGATTAAGCGATCCTTTGTATTCGAATTCGCCATCTTCAATTGATTCGCCCACCATACGGTATGCATCTCTGAACGGTACCCCTTGCAATACAAGGCGGTTAACCTCCTCAACGCTAAATGCGTATTTATAAATTTCGTTATCCATAATATCTGTAATAACTGTTATGTTCTCAATGGCGTAGGTGGTTAGCTCAATCACGTCGATAATCTCCTCGAATGCGGGTATGAATACCTCTTTGATTAGCTGCATGTCTCTAAAATAGCCCGATGGCAAGTTGCCTGTAATCATGCTTATGGTGTTGGGCAGTGCCTGCAATTTGTTGCAATGGGCGCGTATCAACTCAAACACATCCGGGTTTTTCTTGTGAGGCATGATGCTCGACCCGGTGGTCATGCTGTTGGGCAGTTTCAGGAATCCAAAATTCTGACTGGTGTACATACATCCATCCACGGCCAGCCTGCCTATGGTGGTTGCCACAGATGCCAATGCGAATGCTATGTTGCGTTCTGTTTTTCCCCGTCCCATCTGTGCATATACCACATTGTAATTCAGGTTGTTGAAGCCTAATAGTTCGGTGGTTAATGTGCGGTTGAGGGGGAATGACGAACCATAGCCGGCAGCGGCACCAAGCGGGTTTTGGTTGGTTATGTTCCAAGCAGCCTGCATCATATAAAGGTCATCGGCAAGGCTCTCGGCATATGCGCCGAACCAGAGTCCGAATGATGATGGCATTGCCACTTGCAGGTGTGTATATCCCGGAATTATAACATTTTTATGCTCTTCGCTTTTTTTCTGAAGGGCATCAAAAAGTTTCTCTATCTTAACAACAACCTCTTCAATTCGGGCACGGCTAAATAGCTTAAGGTCGAGTAGTACCTGGTCGTTGCGCGATCGGCCACTATGAACCTTCTTGCCCATGTCGCCCAAGCTTCGTGTAAGCATCAACTCCACTTGTGAGTGCACATCTTCTATGCCCTCTTCAATAACGAAATCACCATTGGCTGCTTTGTTGTAAATTTTCTTCAACTCAGCCAGCAGGATGGGAAGCTCGCTTTTTTGCAGAAGCCCCACCGACTCAAGCATGGTGATGTGCGCCATTGTTCCAAGTACGTCGTAGGGTGCCAGCCAGATATCCATCTCGCGGTCTTTACCAACTGTAAAATCCTCAATTTTTTTATCTGTTGAAAACCCTTTATCCCAAAGTTTCATTTTTATAGGTTTTTGTTATAGATAAGCTAATTTTGGGTTGTTTTGCTTACGATTCACTACAAAATTAGCATTTGTAATTAATAAATCAAATCAAAAATGGATAAAAAAATGACTATTGTCAATTTTTATTCATCAAATTACTAAACCATCCAATAGTTTCACGTAGATAGATGGTGCTGCCATCAGTTCATCCCAATAGATGAATTCGTCGGCGGTGTGCGAACGTGCCGAGTCGCCCGGCCCCATCTTTATGGTGGTGAAGGGCATAAGTGCCTGGTCGGATGTGGTGGGCGAGCCATAGCTTGATATGCCCATTGCAGTGCCACGTACCACGAACGGGTGACCGGCATCGATGTGCGAACTGTTAATCCTTGTGGAGCGGGCCTCTACGGTACATTCAACACTCGATTTTATTATCTCTAGCAGTTCGGTGTTGGTATAACGCTCATTTACACGCACATCTACTATGAAATGGCATTTGTCGGGCACCACATTATGCTGGGTTCCGCAATTAATCTGGGTTACCGACATTTTTACGGGGCCAAGCATGGTAGAAACTTTAGGAAACTTATAGTTTCTAAACCATTCAATATCGGGAAGTGCCTTGTAAAGTGCGTTAACTCCCTCTTCGCGGGCTGCATGACCCGATTGGCCGTGAGCATAGCAGTCGAGCACCATAAGACCTTTTTCGGCAACAGCCATCTGCATTTGTGTTGGCTCACCAACTATTGCAAAGTCAATTGGCCCCAATTCATTGAGGATGCTCTCAACGCCATTTTTGCCGCTTACCTCCTCCTCGGCAGTGGCTGAGTAGATGAGGTGGTAGGGTTGCTCTTTTTTCGACAGTTCTAGAAAAGCCGCTAAAAGCGACACTAACGGGCCGCCAGCATCGTTACTGCCCAATCCGTATAGTTTGCCATCTTCAACATCGGCACTGAACGGGTTGCGGGTATAGCCCGAAGCAGGTTTTACTGTGTCGATATGTGAGTTGAGCAGTATCACCTTTTTGCCTTCGGAAGGCTGGGGTGAATGTACCCACACGTTATTATCCTTGCGGTTTACTTTCAACCCTTTGGATGCGAGGAAGTTGGCCATTAAGTTGGCTGCATCATCCTCGTTGCGGCTAAATGATTCGGTGGCAATAAGTTGCTTTAAAAGCTCTGCTGTCTCTATTGTTATCTGTTCTAAAATCATAGCAATAAGTGTGTTCCCATTTGCGATACTATACCGTTTATATCGGTGATACGCACTGTTTTAACACCTCTTTTCAGAGCTGCAAATCCATTGTCAAGTTTGGGTATCATGCCATCACTTATAACTCCGGTGCTCTGGTGTGTTTTAAATAGTTGGTGGTCAAGGTTTTGGATTACAGAGTTGTCATCATCGGCATTCTCGAGCACGCCTGGCTTTTCGAAGCAGTAGATTAAGTGCACATCAAAATCGGCTGCCAACGCTGATGCCAGTTCCGAAGCTATGGTATCGGCATTGGTGTTGAATAGCTGGCCGTTTCCATCGTGGGTTATGGGCGATACCACAGGCACCACTCCCTGCTCTATTAGCGATGATGCCACATCGGTTTGCACTGCCACCACATCGCCCACATATCCATAGTCGATATCTTTCACCGGCCGTTTCACTGCACGGATAAGGTTAAGGTCGGCACCGGAAAATCCAAGTGCGTTGATATGATGTGATTGTAGTGATGCCACTATGTTTTTGTTAACCAGTCCGGCATACACCATGGTCACCACATCCAATGTTTCTTTGTCGGTAATGCGTCGTCCTTGGTGCATCTTGGCTTCAATGCCCAGCCGCTCCGATAGTTTTGTGGCCGAGCGTCCACCGCCGTGCACCAGTAATTTGCGCCCTGCCAGCGATGCAAAATCGTTGATAAGTGCTTGTAGGGAGGCAGGTTCTTCAACTACCTTGCCTCCTACTTTTATTATTGTGAGTTTTTTCGACATTTCTCTGTTACTTGAGTGATTCAAGCATTCGCTTGATAACAACCTGCGCCGATACCACACGGTTTTCAGCCTCATCAATTACGATGCTGTTGGGGCTATCGATAACCTCGTCGGTTACAATCATGTTGCGTCGCACGGGAAGGCAGTGCATAAATTTGGCATTGTTTGTAAGTGCCATCTTTCTGCTATCCACGGTCCAGTTGCGGTCGGTAGATAGTATCTGTCCATATTCGGTGTATGACGCCCAGTTTTTGGCATATATGAAGTCGGCACCTTCAAAGGCCTTATCCTGATTGTACTCAATTACTGCACCTTCCGAAAATTCGGGAGCCAGCTCATAACCTTTTGGGTGAGTTATCACAAAGTCAACATCGGCTTTTTTCATCCATTCGGCAAATGAGTTGGGCACTGCCTGTGGAAGGGCGCGTGGGTGTGGCGCCCATGTGAGTACCACTTTGGGGCGTTTCACTTTTTTGTACTCCTCAATGGTTATTAGGTCGGCAAATGACTGGCAAGGGTGGCGCGTGGCCGACTCAAGACTGATTACCGGAACACCTGAATATTGGATAAATTGGTTGAGAATGGTTTCGTTGTAATCATAATTCTTGTCTTCGAATGCTGCGAATGATCGCACACCTATAATATCGCAATAGCGGCCTATCACGGGTACTGCTTCCCTTATATGCTCGGGTTTGTCGCTATCCATCACCACGCCGAGTTCGGTCTCAAGTTTCCAGCCATCTTTGTTGATGTCGAGCACCATCACGTTCATTCCCAGGTTCATAGCTGCCTTTTGGGTGCTTAGGCGTGTGCGCAGGCTTGAGTTGAAAAATATGAGTATTATTGTTTTGTTTTTACCAAGCTCCTGCCATGCATATGGAGTTTTTTTCACCTCTTGTGCTTCACGTAGAGCATCTTCGAGGTTGCCAAGGTCGTCGGGTGTTAAAAACCTTCTCATCTATATCCTTTTTTTAATTGTTTATGGTTTTCTTATCTGTCCGTTTCCAGTAATTTGCCATTTGTAGCTGCATAGTTCCCGCAGTGCCATGGGGCCGCGCGCATGCAGTTTCTGGGTGCTTATACCTATTTCGGCACCTAATCCGAATTGTGCACCATCGGTGAATGCAGTGCTTGCATTTATATAAACAGCCGCCGCATCCACTTCGTTCAAAAACCGGCCTATGTTTTCGCTATTATTGCTGATTAGTGCTTCGGAGTGTTTGGTGCTGTGACTGTGTATGTGTTCCAG
>CAZWOA010000015.1:26970-40193 GCA_964635545.1 uncultured Marinilabiliaceae bacterium | reverse complement strand
AGGTCGGCCGTTTCGTCGAAATAGGTGTGCACCACTCCTGCTCCGGTTTCAATAACTGGCACTTTAGAGTTTAGCCTCACAGTGTTTATAAGGTTTTGCGATCCTCGAGGAATAAGCACATCCACATAACCAACTGCATTCATCAGCATTTCTGCAGCCGCCCTGTCGGGAGGGAGTAGCTGCACCATATCGGGGTTCAATCCCTGCTGCGTGATGGTTTGATGTATTATCTCTACCAATTTGCTGTTGCTGTTCCATGCGTCGCTTCCGCCTTTGAGCACCACCACATTTGATGATCGTAGAGCTAATGCGGTAACATCAACGGTAACATTGGGGCGTGCTTCGTAAATTACGCCCACAACACCCATAGGCACAGTTATTTTCTTAATATTGAGACCGTTATCCAAAGTTCTCTCTTCCAGTATCTTCCCGGTGGGCATTGGTAGAGAACCTACATTTTTCACGTCTCCGGCTATGGATTCTATCCTTTCGGTAGTGAGTTTCAATCTGTCGTATCTGGGGTCGTCGGCAGGCATTTTCTCAAGGTCGATTGCATTGGCTGCAAGTATCTCATCCTTAGCCGCAATAAGGTTATCGGCAATAAGGTTGAGCAGTTTATTACTCACCTCATTAGTTATGTTGCCCATTTTGCGTGCCGCCTGCACTGCGTTGGTTAATTGTTGCTTCACGTCACTCATCTCTACATATTTTCGGGGTAAAGGAATAGGTAATCGTAATGTACCAATGGTTTATATTTTGTGTCGAAACGGTGCTTCTCGGCTTTTGAGCGATCCATGCCCGAGCGTCCTATGCCCAGTATGTTCTCATGCTCATCTTTGATGATTAGCAGGTCGCCTTTTTTGAAATCGCCCTGCATCCATATCACGCCACGAAGCAGCAGACTGTTGGCTTTGGGTGCAAACAGCGCATCGCGAGCTCCGGCATTTATGGTTATTTGAGCCTGTGCAAATCCTTCGGAGTAGGCCATCCATTTTTTTACTGCCGGATGATGCCCTCCCGCTTCAAACCGGGTATTTATAAAGTTTGGATCCCGGTTGCAAAGCTGCGAAATCACGTTTGGTGTGGTTCCGTTGGCTATATGGACATTGATGCCCGAAGCAGCAGTTTTCTGTGCTATGCGACACTTGGTGAGCATGCCACCCCGCCCAAATTCCGACTTAACGGTAGATATATAATCTGCCAGATTATCGTTGGGGTTGATGTTCTGTATCACTTCGGATGACGGGTCTTTGGGGTCGCCATTGAAAATGCCGTTCACATTGCTGAGGATGAATAGCGCATCGCAGTTCATCATAGCTGCTATAAGTCCCGAAAGTTCATCATTATCGGTGAACATAAGCGCAGTGACCGAAACAGCATCATTCTCATTGATGACTGGCACTATGTTGTTGTCCCACAGCTGAGTGAGGCAGTTTTTCATGTTGAGGTAGTGCTCTCGCGTGCTGAAATCGGGCTTTGTAACCAATACTTGTGCGATGCTTATGTTGTGCTTGGTGAACATAGCGGCATACTCGTTGATAAGCCTAACCTGGCCTATTGATGATAGCACCTGACGCTGCGATACGCGATCCATCTTCCTGGGTAACTGTATCATACTGCGTCCTGCTGCCACTGCTCCCGATGATACGAGAATTATCTTTCGGCCGGCATGGTGCAGTTCGGCAATTTGTGCCACCAGATGCTCCATGCGGCTTATGTTTAAACCTCCGTCGGTATCGGCCAGTACATTTGAACCTATTTTTATGGTGATTGACTGATACATAGCGTTTTAGTTTAAGCCTTCGATTTTGTTGTACGATGTTATCACTCCTTTTATCAACGAAGAGCTGAAGCCGTGGTGCTCCATTTCGTTGAGTCCCGATATTGTTACGCCCCTCGGGGTGGTTACTTTGTCTATCTCCTCTTCGGGGTGGGTTTGATTGGTGATAATCAGTTCGGCAGCGCCTTTAACGGTTTGCGACACTATTTGCGATGCCAGTTTGGCTCCAAATCCTATCTCGATACCCGCCTGTGTGGCAGCCCTGATGAATCGTAGTGCGAAGGCTATTCCGCAAGCTCCCAGTGCGGTGGCAGAGCCCATAAGTTCCTCGGGAATCATTACTGCAATGCCCAGCTTGCTGAATATTTCAACCACCACTTGGTCAATATCACTATTTCCGTTTGATGATGATATGCAGGTCATCGACTCGCCTATCTCGATGGCTGTATTTGGCATTGCCCTATAGATGGGTGTGCCGCTTGCAAAATGTTGCGATAATGTTGATAATGAGATGCCTGTTGCAACCGATACTATTATGGCGCCCGGTTTTATGGTGCCCGCTATTTCGGTGCAAATCTTCTCGGTTTGAAACGGCTTGATAGCCAGAATTATAATGTCGGCATTGGTGGTGGCCGCTGCATTATTGTTGGTGATTGTAACTCCTTGCTCCTTAAATTTTGAAAGCATCTCGGTGCGCCTTCTGGTAATGGTGATTTCCGATGGCTGCAAAAGACCCGATGATATTACGCCGGCAGCTATGGCACTGCCCAGGTTTCCACCTCCGATAATTGTTAGTTTTCTTCTTTCGTTTTTCATAGCTTAAAGATGGTGTGCAAAGCTGTTTCATGATGCATATCCATCTACTGAAACTACTTTGCTTTATTTTTGTCTTCCTTAAAGTTTACTTCAATATGTCCCCAGTTTTCACCCGATTTAATTCTGTAGAGTTGCATCTCGCTGATTCCAAACTCTTTAGCAATTATTTTGAGTCTTGTTTTGCGGTTTGGATCCATTATTCGTCTCTTTAACCGCATCACCTGGGTAGCATTTAGTTTATGCCCCTCCTGCATTTTGCGCCCTTTCTGGTTTTTTCGGGCTTCCAATACTGTTGGGTTTTTCTGCTGATGTGCAAACATTTCGTCTTTGGTTGCCCATCTGAGGTTCTCAACATGGTTATTCGATTTGTTGAAATCTATATGAATAACATATTGCTGCTCGTCGTTGGTTTTATCAATGAATTTTTCGGCTACTAATTTGTGCACGTAAAAGGTTTTCGACACCCCGAAGGGACGTAGCGGCAGGGTTATGTATCCCCGCAGTATTCCGCCCTTTATTATCGACCCTTTTTCCATCGAGTCTTTATAGCTTATAACCCTTCCGTAATTAGATACCGCATATTTTTTTCTTAGCGCATCCTGTTCAAAATCAAGCTCTCTAAAGCTTTCGTTCCAGTAAAACCTGACCATAGTAGATATGAGTTCTTATCTGTTAATCTCAGCTTTTAGGCTATCGATAAACTGATTGGCATTTGGTATAGTTAGCGTGAGTGGAGGAAGTAGCCTGATGATGTTGGCTCCTGCCGCCCCTGTAAATATACGGTTTTTGTGCAATAGATTCGACCTTATTTCATTCATTGTATTATGAAACTCAATGCCAATCATCAAACCTAATCCCCGCACCTCTTTAATGTTTTCGTGCTTTGGAAGGTTGGTAAGCAGGTGGTCGCCCACTTTTTTGGCGTTATCTATAAGTTTCTCATCCTCAATAATTTCAAGTACTGCCAACGATGCTGCCACTGCGAGGTAGTTCCCTCCGAATGTGGTTCCCAACATGCCGTGTGTGGCTTTGAATTTGGGCGAAATAAGTACTGCACCTACCGGAAAACCATTGGCTATACCTTTGGCAACAGTTACTAAATCGGGCGATATGCCTGCATATTGGAATGCGAAGAATTTGCCGCTTCGTCCGTAGCCGCTCTGCACTTCGTCGAGAATAAGCATTGTGCCGTGTTTTTTACACAAGTCGGCAAGGTCGCGTAAAAAGGAGGCTTTGGGAATCTGAATGCCTCCAATGCCCAGTATTCCTTCAATTATTACTGCCGCCACATCATTGTTGGCCAGTGCTTTAGCTGCAGCTTCGGTGTCGTTTATATCAATAAATTCTACCTGATGATTGCTGTTGATGGGAGCCACAATTTTTGGGTTGTCGGTGGAAGCCACCGCTGCCGATGTGCGGCCGTGAAACCCTTTTTTGAATGCCACCACTTTTGAACGGCCTGTGTGGAATGATGCAAGTTTAAGCGCATTCTCGTTGGCCTCGGCGCCCGAGTTGCACAGGAATAGCGAATAATCTTCCATTTGGCTCATCTCGCCCAGCTTTTTTGCCAGCTCTTGTTGAAGCGGGCTTTGAACACTGTTGGAGTAGAAGCCTATTTTGTTTAGCTGCTCGGTGATTCTTTTTATGTAGTGTGGGTGTGAATGACCTACCGAAATAACTGCATGGCCGCCATACATATCAAGGTATTGGTTGCCTTTATCGTCCCACAGGTTGCAGCCCGATGCTTTTACAGGCGTGATGTCGAATAGTGGATATACATCAAATATATTCATGGTGTTTTCTTTATAACTTATTAAAATGCAGATGGTTTCAGTCTTAACCCAAAATCTTCGGGCAGTCCGAACATGATGTTCATATTCTGAACTGCTTGCCCCGACGCACCTTTTACAAGGTTGTCTATCATGCTGATAACGTGAAGTTTATCTCCATATTTTTTAACGTAGATAACTGCTTTATTGGTGTTTACAATCATCTTTAAATCAGGGTTTTCTGTAACTACGTTAACAAAAGGCTCATATTGGTAATAATCCTGATATAGCTTTACTGCCTCATCTTCAGTTAGTTTGCATTTGAAATATACCGATGCCATTATGCCTCTCGAGTAGTTGCCGCGCATGGGCACAAAGTTGAGGTCGCCTTTATAGCCTGGTGCCAAGTGACTTATGGTTTCGTTAATCTCTGCATTATGTTGATGGCCAAATGATTTATAGACCGACATATTATTGTCGCGCCAGCTGAAATGGGTGGTTTCGCTGGGTGCCTGACCGGCCCCGGTAGAGCCTGTTACGGCGTGCACATGTACTTCGTCAACCATATCTTGCTTAGCTGCCGGCAGTAGTGCCAACTCTATTGAAGTGGCGAAACAGCCTGGATTTGCTATGTTTTTAGCCTTCTTAATATCAGCTCTATACACTTCGGGTAGGCCGTAAACAAATCCTTCTGAGCTGTTTTTGAGTCGAAAATCATTGCCCAAATCGATTATTTTGCCCTGATAATCGGCAGGCACCGTTGCCATAAATGCTCTCGACTTGCCATGCCCCATACATAGAAATATCACATCGGCCAGGTTTAAGTCCGCCTCTCCCGTAAATGTTAAATCTGTCTCGCCAATCAGGTCGGCATGTGCTTTCCACACAGGTTCTCCTGCATGGCTCGCACTTTGGGCAAACACAATTTCGGTTTTGGGATGGTTAATAAGTATGCGCATCAGCTCGCCGGCTGTGTAGCCTGCTGCTCCAATAATTCCTGCCTTAATCATTTTACTGTCTTTTTCGGTTACCTCAATGGATTAAAGAATATCCATCTGGCCCGGATTTACTTTATTAAATATTTTCAGCGAGTTGCCAAGTATTGTTGTAAAGCCTTTCACATCATCGCCGCCCCACGCTTTGTTCACTTCGCCATAATCGCCAAAGCCGCTGTTCATCAAGTCGTGTGCCGAGTCAATACCTTCAACCTCAAAACGATATGGGTTTAGGCGCAGATATACTGTGCCGGTAACATTTTGCTGTGTATTCTCAAGGAACTTCTCGATGTCGCGCATCACAGGCTCAAGATATTGCGCCTCATGAAGCAACATCCCGTACCAGTTGGCAAGTTGTTCTTTCCAGTAAAGTTGCCATTTGCTCAATGTGTGTTTTTCCAGTGCGTGGTGTGCCTTTATAATCATCAGCGGTGCGGCAGCTTCAAAACCTACACGGCCTTTAATTCCGATGATTGTGTCGCCCACATGGATGTCGCGACCGATAGCATATTTATTGCCAATGGCCTCAATCTCACGAATGGCATCTGTGGCACAGTTGAATTTCTTGCCGTTAACTGTTGATATCTCTCCTTTATTGAATGATATCTCAAGTAGCTCATCGCCAGCGGTTTGTGGTTGACTGGGGTATGCTGTTGCAGGAAGCGGCTTGCGCGATGTAAGCGTCTCTTTGCCACCCACGCTGGTGCCCCACAGACCTTTATTTATTGAGTAAGCCATCTTACTCCAGTCGCGCTCTACTCCCTGTTTTTTAAGATATTCAATCTCTTCGTCGCGCGATAGTTGCAGGTCTCTAATGGGGGTTATAATCTTAATTTCGGGTGCAAGAATCTGGAATGTAAGGTCGAAACGAATCTGGTCGTTACCGGCTCCCGTACTTCCGTGTGCAATAGCTGTGGCGCCTATCTTACGGGCATGGTCAACAATGGCCAGTGCCTGGAATATACGCTCAGAACTTACCGAAAGAGGATATGTGTTGTTTTTCAGGATGTTGCCATAAACCATATATCGTATGCACTTTTGGTAATATGCTTTTGTAACATCCAATGTAGTGTGCGAAGTTACGCCAAGTGCATAAGCCTTCTTTTCTATGTCGGCAAGCTCTTCATTGTTGAATCCGCCTGTGTTGGCAATGGCTGAATGAACCTCTAGATTTAGTTCGTTAGCTAAATATTTTACGCAAAATGAGGTATCTAAACCTCCACTATAAGCTAAAACAACTTTATCCATCTCTTTGATAAGTTTTTGGTATTAATGTTTTTATAAATTGATTGAGAAAATTGACATCAGTTTTTTAACCCCGCTTTTCTCACCATTGTTATTGTTTTTCTTTCCCAGAAATACAAATTGCTTGAATTTGAGCCATCTCTCATACACTTTGTCGCTTTTTTGCGGCTCCTCACTTCCCTTGGCCTCCTCTTTGGCCGGGTCGTAAAGCATGCCTGTGCACAGGCAGTGTTTGTAGTTGGTTCTCAGCAATATATCGTAGTTGATACAACTTTGGCACCCTTTCCAGAAATCCTTATCATCAGTAAGTTCCGAGAAGGTAACAGGCTTATATCCCAATTCTGAGTTGATTTTCATCACCGCCAAGCCGGTTGTAAGACCAAATATTTTTGCATCAGGATACTTCTCTCTCGAAAGTTCGAAAGCTCTTTTCTTGATGCTTTTTGCCAGTCCGTGCCCTCTGTACTCATCCTTAACGATAAGTCCCGAGTTGGCCACAAACTTATTGTGTCCCCACGACTCGATGTAGCAGAATCCTGCAAATTTATCGCCCGTAAGAGCAATAATAGCTTTCCCCTCGCGAATCTTCAGCTTCACATATTCCGGATTACGCTTGGCGATACCTGTGCCTCTAACTTTGGCTGCATCTGCTATGGTTGTCAATATTTCATCGACATAAGGTAGGTGAGCTTCCGAAGCCACCACAATTTTAAATTCGCTCATAAGGCAAATTCAATAAAATAGGTTAATTACAGTATTTTATCTTTCAATCCGGGAATAAATAGCGACAGGGCATTTACTACATCTGTGCGCGACACTCCCTCACGGTTAACCAGCAGTATTGTGTCGTCGCCAGCTATTGTTCCCAGTATCTCATATAGGCCATGGCTGTCAATCACCGATGCTATGCCCATTGCAAAGCCGGGTCGTGTTTTTATTACAGCCATTGGCCCCGAAAACTCTATTGATTCGATGCCCGTCATCGGAAAGTCTTCGATAGAAGGCTCTTCGTCAAACCGTATGTTGCTCTCGGGTATCACATAGCAATATCCGCCATCGGTATCAGCTACTTTTGCCACCTTAAGGTATTTAAGGTCGCGCGAGAGTGTGGCCTGCGTAATTCTGAATCCTTCAGCTTCAAGCATCGACAGCAGTTCGTCCTGCCCCGATATTTTGGTGCTGGTAATAAGGTTTCTGATGGTTATTAACCGTTGAGCTTTTATCTTCATTTTTTTTGCTGATGAATATTTATACATCGACAATGCAAAAATATACATTTTTCTTGAAAAACAACTTTGTTTTCCAAAAAAGTTGTATTTTTGCCCGACAATTGAACGAATTAAGCGTTCTCATTCTTTAAATTGAAGCGTATTTACTGGTCTGCACCTTACAACGGTAAGCCTACAATTACAATGGTAGTAGTGCAGCTCCTTTCTTTCAAAAGTCAGATTTATGCGAATTTTTATTTGTCATTTTTTTTGATGAATGATGATTCAAATTTTATTTGAATAAAAAGTCAAAACAGTTATTGCATAAATATGAGAGAAAAAGTAAAAAAAGTTGTGGTTTTAGGGTCTGGTGCCCTAAAAATTGGCGAAGCGGGCGAGTTTGATTATTCCGGTTCGCAAGCATTGAAAGCACTCAAAGAAGAGGGTGTGTCAACGGTACTGGTAAATCCCAATATCGCCACTATCCAAACTTCGGAGAAGATTGCCGACAAAATCTATTTTCTTCCTGTAACTCCCTATTTTGTAGAGGAGGTGATTAAAAAAGAGCAGCCCGACGGTATTCTGCTCGCCTTTGGAGGACAAACTGCCCTCAATTGTGGTATTAAACTCTTTGAAGCCGGAGTTTTTGAAAAATATAAGGTTAAAGTTTTAGGTACCCCCGTCCAAACTATTATCGATACTGAAGACCGCGAAATTTTCGCATCCAACCTCCGCAAAATCGATATTAAAACCCCTAAAAGCGTTGCTGTAACTTCTATTGTCGATGCCATAAAAGCATCCGAAGAGATTGGTTTTCCCATCATCGTGAGGGCTGCCTACACACTTGGCGGCATGGGAAGCGGTTTCTGCAACAATCGCGAAGAACTTATAGCACGTGCCGAAAATGCATTCTCATACTCCAATCAGATTCTGGTTGAAGAGTCGCTCAAAGGATGGAAAGAGATTGAGTATGAAGTGGTGCGCGACGGATTTGATAACTGTTTGACAATATGTAATATGGAGAACTTCGACCCGCTTGGAATCCACACCGGCGAGAGTATCGTTGTTGCTCCGTGCCAGACTCTTACCAGCAGCGAAGTGAATAAACTGCGTGATATTGCAATAAAAATTGTGCGTAATGTGGGCATCGTGGGTGAGTGTAATGTGCAGTTTGCACTCGATCCATACTCAGAGGATTACCGTGTTATTGAGATTAACGCCCGCCTTTCGCGCTCATCGGCACTCGCCTCTAAAGCTACCGGATATCCGCTTGCCTTTGTGGCCGCCAAAATTGGCCTCGGCTATGGCCTGTGGGAGATGCAAAACTCTGTTACCCGCTCTACTTCAGCATTTTATGAGCCTACTCTCGATTATGTGGTGTGTAAAATTCCTCGTTGGGACCTTGGTAAATTTACCGGCGTAAGTAAGCAGATTGGCTCAAGCATGAAAAGTGTGGGCGAAATTATGTCGATTGGCCGCACTTTTGAAGAGGTTATCCAGAAGGGACTTCGCATGGTGGGACAGGGAATGCACGGTTTCGTTGGCAATCATCCGCTTAAAAATAAAGATATAAAGCAAGAGCTTGCCGAGCCTACCGATCAGCGTATATTTGCTGTGGCTGAGGCTCTTATGCAAGGCATGACCATTGACGAGATTCATTCTCTCAGCCATATCGATCACTGGTTCCTTGCCCGCTTGAAGAATATTACCGATATGCAGGCTCGCCTCGAACAGCATAATAAAATATCTTCTATTGATGATGAACTGCTTCGCGAGGCTAAAATGATGGGATTCTCCGATTTCCAAATTGCACGTGCTGTAAATAAGGAGGGTAACGTAAAGATGGAGAGTCAGATGCTTGAGGTGCGCGATGAGCGTAAAAAGAGAGGCATACTCCCTGCCGTTAAGCAGATTGACACCATGGCCGGCATCTATCCTGCTAAGATTAACTATCTATACCTTACTTATAATGGTACATCTACCGATGTTGCTTATGAGAATGACGGCAAATCGGTGGTGGTGCTTGGCTCGGGTGCCTATCGTATAGGCTCTTCGGTGGAGTTTGACTGGTGTAGCGTAAATGCCATCAACACAATACGTAAGGAGGGAAGCCGTGCGGTAATGATTAACTATAACCCCGAAACTGTAAGTACCGACTACGATGTGTGCGACCGTCTTTATTTCGATGAGTTGTCGCATGAGCGCGTGCTCGATATTGTTGATCTTGAGCAGCCTCGCGGTGTGGTGGTTTCTATGGGCGGGCAGATTCCTAATAACTTGGCAATGAAGCTTCACCGCCAAAATATACCTATTCTTGGCACTTCGCCTCTTAATATCGATAATGCCGAAAACAGGCAAAAATTCTCGTCAATGCTCGATTCGCTTGGCATAGATCAGCCCCGTTGGAACGAACTGACTACTATTGACGATATTTATGCATTTGCCGATGAGGTAGGTTTCCCGCTGCTTGTACGTCCATCATACGTGCTGTCGGGTGCTGCTATGAATGTGGTGTCGAATAAGGAGGAGCTGGAGCATTTCCTTGAGTTGGCAGCCAATGTTTCCAAGGAGTTTCCCGTGGTGGTGAGTGAGTTTATCGAGCAGGCCAAGGAGATTGAGATTGATGCCGTTGCCGATAAAGGTAATGTGGTTGCATTCGCAATATCGGAACACGTTGAGTTTGCCGGTGTGCACTCGGGTGATGCCACCATTGTGTTTCCTGCCCAAAAATTATATGTGGAGACCATCAGAAGGGTGCGCAAAATAGCCAATCAAATTGCTAAAGCACTCGAGATAAGTGGCCCTTTCAATATGCAACTCCTTGCTAAAGATAATGATATCAAGGTGATTGAGTGTAACTTACGTGCTTCGCGCAGCTTCCCGCTGGTGTCGAAAGTGCTTAAGGTTAACTTTATTGAGCTAGCCACAAAAGTTATGCTCGGCGTGAAATATGAAACTCCAAATATCGACCTGCTTAATGTTGATTTTGTGGGTGTTAAGGCACCTCAATTCTCGTTTGCACGACTACAGAAAGCCGACCCCGTGATAGGTGTTGACATGGCATCAACAGGCGAGGCGGGCTGTATTGGTGTTAACTACTATGATGCAATTTTGCAGTCGATGCTTTCCGTAGGTTACCGCATTCCCAAGAAGAGCGTTCTATTCTCTTCGGGTCCGTTACGCTCTAAGATTGAGTTGCTTAACAGTGCCCGCATGTTGAAGGCGCACGGCTACGACTTGTATGCCACTGGCGGCACTCATAAGTTTTTTGCCGAGAATGGTGTGGATACCACTCTTCTGCACTGGCCCGATGAGCATCAAAGTCCTAATACTATGGAGTTTATCCGTGATAAGAAGATTGATTTGGTGGTTAATATCCCCAAAAACCTTACCAAGAAGGAGCTTCATAATGGATATAGAATTCGTCGTGATGCCATCGATTTCAACGTGCCGCTAATTACAAATGCACGTTTGGCAAGTGCCTTTATCTATGCTTTCTTAAAAATGGATATGAGTCAAATATCCATCAAAAGCTGGGATGAGTATAAGTACTAATTGATAGTGTTACTTATGGAGTGTATAATCTCAATAAGCGTTAATAATAAAGGGATGCCGATGAGTAAAAATCAATTCGGCATCCCTATTTTATTTTAAGTGGTGGGTTTTTAGTTATCCATCAATCTTGCCCTTAGCTCTTGAGCAATTTTGGGAGCATGGCTTATGAAAAAACGTCTGCCATTTATGCCCAATATGCTTCTGATGCCTTGAGTGGTGTTGGTTAGGAATACTTCGTCAACTTCTGATAATCCAGCAGGAGGAATTCCTTCAGTCTCAATAATGCTATAGCCCATGGAAAGGGCCACATCCATCACGTAGCCGCGCATAACGCCATCCACGCATCCTGTGTCAATGGAAGGTGTATAAATAGTTCCGTTTTTTATCCAGAATAGGTTCGATGATAAACCCTCGATTAATCTGCCTTTGTGGTTCATAATAATTATATCATCCCACGATTTCGTCTGGCGCTCCATGCCTGCCATTACAAAAAGCAAAGAGCTGCATGTTTTGAATGCTGAAAATTGGGATGCCATCTTCTGCTCACCTTCATAAATGCCTGTGAGTATCCCTTTGGGTGTGTATTCAAAAGGTTTGTTGGTATATGGCTCGTGGTCTATAACCCATTGTGGTGTTGATGATTGTGGCGTGTATAGTCCGCCTGGAGTTCTGTAAAAAGTGATTCTCACCCTCGAGTAGGGCGGATATTTTTTCTTCGATATCAACAATGCTATCTGCTTGCGTAAATTATCCTCGGGAGGTAGCAGTGGCACGTCAATTTTCAATGCCGATGCAGCCGCAACTATCCTTTTATAGTGGCGGTCGAATAGAAATGGCTCTATGCCGTTGCACAAAAATGACTCGAAAAATCCATCGCCATATCGAAATGCTCTATTGTTGGTGTCGATAACCACCTGATCGGTTTTTACTGCCTTCCCGTTTAATATTACATACTCCATTATTCAATCTTTTTACAAATATAATGTTTCATAAATAATGGTGGAAACCAATTGTGCTTTTCTGATTTTTGGGCACTTTATTTGTTGCAGTGTTGATAAATTGTATATTTACGCACTTTTAAAGCGTTTGCTTTATATAATATTTAGGAGTAAATGGAATTACGGAGAACTTTCGACATCCTTGATTATCTGAGAAATAATCATGGAGATAAGAGTGATATGCTCAGTGCTAAGCGTGATAATCGCTGGGTTCAGTTTAGCGTAAACGAATATCGCACCACAGCCAAGCTTTTCAGTCTGGGGTTGCTTGCCATGGGCTTTCAGAAAGGCGATAAAATTATAACCGCCACCAATAACCGCCCCGAGTGGAACTTTGTTGATATGGGCATGTCGATGATTGGTGTGGTGCATGTGCCTGTATATCCAACCATTAGCGATGATGAGTATCGTTACATCCTTAAGCATAGCGATGCAAAAATGGTGATTGTTTCCGACCAGGCTCTTTATAATCGTATTGTAATCATTGCCAAGGAGGTACCAGCCATTCAGTGGGTCTATACATTTAATTGTATTGGAAATGTGCCTAATTATGAGGAAGTTATAAAGCTTGGCGCTAAAGAAAAAGCAAGATGGAACGGTGAGTTTCATGAACGTAAAAACTCTATTACTCCCGATGATACAGTGTCGATGATTTACACATCAGGCACTACCGGACAGCCTAAGGGAGTTATGCTTTCACACAATAACTTCATGTCGAATGTGGATGGTGTGTACGACCTTTTTCCACTTTTTTCTACCGATAGGATTATTAGCTTTCTACCTCTGTGCCACGTGTTTGAGCGTATGGTTAACTACCTTTTTCAGGTTAGGGCTTGCTCAATATATTATGCTGAAAA
>CAZWOA010000015.1:0-26870 GCA_964635545.1 uncultured Marinilabiliaceae bacterium | reverse complement strand
GTATGGTTAACTACCTTTTTCAGGTTAGGGCTTGCTCAATATATTATGCTGAAAACTTAGGAACTATATCAGCCAATATGGTTGAAATTCAGGCGAATGCATTTGTAACTGTGCCCCGTGTTATTGAGCGCATCTACGATAAGCTGGTTGCTACGGGCGAGAGCCTTACAGGGCTCAAGCGGATGTTATTCTTCTGGGCCATGAAGCTGGGCGAGAACTATAAAGCCAATGGCGATAGCACTTGGTGGTACTCTTTCCGGTTGAAAATCGCACGTAAACTGGTGTTCTCCAAATGGCAACGTGCTTTTGGCGGGCAGTTGCGCTTTGTAATATCGGGTGGTGCAGCACTTCAGCCGCGCCTAAGCCGTCTGTTCTTTGCGGCTGACATACCGCTTATGGAGGGATATGGACTTACTGAAACTTCTCCTGTTATTGCAGCTAACCACCGTACAGAGCCTGATTGTCTTAAAATTGGAACCGTAGGTCCGGTACTAAAAAACCTTGAGGTGAAAATTGATGAGGATGGCGAAATACTTGTAAAAGGGCCTAGTGTGATGCAGGGCTATTATAAGGATGATGCGGCTACAACTGCTGCTATCGACGAAAATGGTTGGTTTCATACCGGCGATATAGGTATGCTCGAAGATGGTAAGTTTCTGAAAATCACTGATCGCAAGAAAGAGATGTTTAAGCTGTCGAGTGGTAAATATATTGCACCACAAGGCATTGAGAACCTTCTTAAAGAGTCGCACTTTGTAGAGCAGGCAATGGTGGTGGGCGAAAATGAGAAGTTTGCCAGCGCCCTGGTACTGCCTAATTTTGAGTATCTGCATATGTGGGCACATGAAAATAAGATACATTTTAGAGATAACCCCGAATTGATAGCCAATAAGAGAGTGATGGTTCAGTTTCAGAAGGAGATTGGCAGGGTTAACAAGATACTTGGCAAACATGAGGAGATTAAGCGATTCAGACTTGTGTGGGAAAACTGGAACTACACTACCGGTGAGCTTTCTCCTACCCTAAAGCTGAAACGCAGGGTTCTGTATAAAAAATATGGCGATATACTCCGCGAGATATACTCTTATGCTCCGGGCGAAGAGAATCGTGGATCTATAAAGATTAACGGATAAGGAAAACTGAAAATCGATTTTCGTGCCTTTTGTGATTAAAAATCTGGTTAACGCAAAGCACGCTAAGTTTTCGCAAAGCACGCTAAGAAATCCTTAATTTCCTTTATGGTGAAAAATCTGCGTAATCCCGTTAATACGGGACAAGTTCTGCTGGAAATAGATATCGCTTTTCGTGACTTATGTGGTATAAAAATTAGAGACATTAAAAAAAGGCATCCGTTAAAGATGCCTTTTAAAATTATGCTGATAATCAGATTATTACCATTTGATGTTGCGCATGTCACCCGATTCAGCAAGCTCGATGTGCATTTTGAAAGCAGATGCAAGAGCATGAGGAGTATGAACATTGCCCGATAGTTTCAGGTAATCCCACATAATCTGTTTGTAATCGGGGTGAACGCAGTTTTCAATAATTGTTTTTGCACGCTCACGAGGCGATTTACTTCTTAAGTCGGCAACACCCTGCTCGGTAATAATCACTTTCACCGAGTGTTCGGAGTGGTCGATGTGGCTTACCGATGGCACAATGGTAGAGATTTTACCACCTTTAGCTATCGATGGGCAGGTGAATATTGAGAAGAAGGCATTACGGGTGAAGTCGCCCGAACCACCTAATCCGTTCATCATTTTTTGTCCCGATATGTGTGTGCTGTTGATATTTCCAAACAAGTCGGCCTCGATAGCTGTGTTGATGGTAATAAGTCCTAAGCGACGAACAACCTCGGGGTTATTAGAAATCTCTTGGGGACGAAGCACCAAGCGCTCTTTGAAGAACTCAAGGTTGCTATATACATCATCAAGAACCTCTTTAGATACTGTCAATGAGCAACCGCTGGCAAAAGTGATACGTCCCTCTTTCATCAGTGCGATTACCGCATCTTGAATTACCTCAGTGTACATTGTAAATGCAGGTATGTCCTTGTTGGATCCAAGTGAACCAAGAACGGCATTTGCTATATTACCCACGCCCGACTGTATTGGCAGGAATGATGCAGGTATAGTTCCGTTTTTAATTTGCGCAGCAAGGAATGCAGCCACGTTATCACCAATTTTTTTGGTGGTCGGATCTACAGGGTCGAAACCGCCAACTTGGTCGGGCATATTAGTTTCAACGATTCCTACAACTTTTGCAGGGTCAACTTTCAGGTAAGGCACTCCGGCACGGTCACGCACAGTGTATATGGGTATCTCGCGGCGCAATGGTGGGTCGAGTGGCTCATATATGTCGTGAATGCCAAGAAGATTCTTGGGGTGACGACTGTTAAGTTCAATAATAATCTTATCGGCAAGCTTAGCAATGGTAGGTGCAATACCTACGCCCGATGTAAGCAGAATCTCACCGTTTGGTGTGATATCGGCTGCTTCGATAACTGCAATTTTTACTTTGCCAATAAAACCATAGCGAAGCTCTTGAGCTATTTGCGAAAGGTGCATGTCGAAATATTGAACCTCACCGGTGTTAAGGGCCGATTTAAGGTCGTTATTCGACTGATAAGGTGTGCGGAATGCGATTGCATTTGCGCGCGCCAACTCACCATCGAGCGAGTCGCCGGTTGAAGCACCGGTAACAACTCCTATTTTAAACTCTTTACCATTGGCATGAGCCTCTCTTGCTTTTGCAGCAATTGCTCCCGGAACCACTTTGGGCGAACCGGCAGGTGTAAAACCACTAAATCCCACCAAGTCGCCATGATTTACATATTCGGCGGCTTCCTGGGGTGTAATAATTCTATATTGCATCCTCTTTAAGATTTTGATATTTCGAAATTACTGATGCAAAAGTAGCTCTTTTTTATTATCATATACTTGAAAAAAAGTGGTTTAACAACATGTTTTGTTGTTTTGTGCTAATTTATAGCTAATGAACATATTAAAACCAAACAAATAACCCTTTCGGCTGTTCTATTTCAAACTATAAACTGATGAGTAATAACATAGCTGATATAAGAAATGATTACCGTCTCCATACTCTTAACGAGTCGGAGTTACCTAATAATCCTTTGCTGCTTTTTGAGAGCTGGCTACGGCAGGCCATTACCTCTGATGAGCGTGAGCCTACTGCGATGTGCCTATCAACCATTGAAGATAATGTGCCCGATGCACGTATAGTGCTTCTGAAAGAGGTTGCTAATGGTGGTTTTGTATTTTTCACCAATTACGATAGTGCCAAAGCTGGCCAGTTGGCTGCCAATCCGGCTGCTTCACTCACTTTTTTCTGGTCTAGTATGGAGCGTCAGGTGAGGATTGGTGGTAGGGTTGAAAAAGTTGGTAATGATGTGAACGAAAGGTACTTCATGTCGCGCCCTGCCGAGAGCCGGGCCGGTGCATGGTTGTCCCCACAGAGCAAGGTGGTTAGCCAAGAGTGGATAATTGAAGCCCGCAATGCAGTTAAGGATCGTGATGTAATAAGGCATAACAGCCGGCCACCATTTTGGGGTGGCTATCTGTTGATGCCCAATAAGATAGAGTTTTGGCAGGGTGGTGCCGGAAGGCTTCACGACAGGCTTCGCTACGATTTGGAAGAAGATGTATGGAAAATCAGCCGTTTAGCTCCCTGATAACGGTCAGTGGGGCATGGTGAGTTTGTGGAACACATCCTCAAGTTGATTCTCCTTTCGGTGTAATGTCAACAGTGTGAGGTTCTTATCAATGGCAAGCCTGAATATGTCGGCTCTAATATCGGTATCACCGGTAGATGTTACGTAAAAGTGACTCTTACCTGCAATCTCCACATTGGTAACGCCGGGTAGCTGTTTAAGAATCTCATAATCTAAGGGTTGCATAAATTGAACCTCCACAACCGACTGATTACGCATTGAGAACATAATGTCGGATGAGTTGCCATTGGCGGCAATCACACCTTTATTGATGATGATGATGCGTTGGCATATGGCCTCTACCTCCTGCATTATGTGGGTTGAAAGCATCACTGTTTTTTCTTCGCCCACTGATTTTATCAGTTCGCGCACCTCAATAATCTGGTTGGGGTCGAGACCTGTAGTGGGCTCATCAAGAATAAGCACCTGAGGATCGGGCAGAAGTGCCTGGGCAAGACCTACACGCTGACGGTAACCTTTTGATAGTGAGCCTATTTTCTTGTGACTCTCGGGAGTGAGGCCTGTGCGCCCAATCACCTCCCTGATGCGTGATGCACCATTGTTGATGCGATAAATGCCGGCCACCATCTCAAGGTATTCCCTCACATACATATCGGGGTAGAGAGGGTTATGTTCGGGCAGGTAACCAATAAGTTTCTGAACTTCTGATGCTTGCTCGGCCACATCATAACCACACACCGATACTGATCCTTCCGTCGGTTTCAGGTATCCGGTTATAATCTTCATCATTGTTGATTTTCCGGCGCCATTGGGACCAAGGAAACCAACCACCTCACTGGGGTTGATGCTGAATGATACGCTATCGAGGGCCTTCTGGCTTCCGTAGAGTTTGCTTACTGAATTTACAGATACTGACATTGATGCTAAAATTGATTATAGCAAAAATACAGATTGTTTTTTGAATATGACCTATCTGCACTACCTTTGTAGATGTTTAGTCACCAACTGATACTAAAATGGATAACAACCAACTATATTGCACATCGCTTTTTGAGTATAAGCGAAACCGCACTACCCCCATCACAGTAGGTAATATTGGAATAGGAGGAGACAATCCTATCAGGGTTCAATCTATGACCACCACCGATACCCTTGATGCTGAGGCATCGGCACAACAATGTATTGAAATAATTGATGCCGGTGCCGAGCTGGTGCGCCTTACCACACAAGGCAAGCGTGAGGCCGAAAACCTGCGTAACATTAAGCAGATATTGACTTCAAAGGGTTATAATACACCGCTTGTGGCCGATATTCACTTTAACCCCGTTGCAGCCGAAACGGCAGCAGCCATTGCCGATAAAGTACGTATTAATCCGGGTAACTTTGTGGGGGGTGCCAAGAAATTTGATTTTGATGCTTATGCCAATAGTGATGATAATGAGGCTATTGAGGAGATAAAAGCAAAATTTATTCCTTTGCTGAATATTTGCAAAGCCAATCATACAGCACTGCGTTTGGGAGTTAACCACGGCTCGCTTTCCGATCGCATTATGGCCCGCTATGGCGATACACCTGCCGGCATGGTTGCTTCTTGCATGGAATACCTTCGAATTTGTAGGGAGAATGATTTTCATGATATAGTAATAAGCATTAAATCGAGCAATACACGCGTGATGGTTCATACCGTGCGCCTATTGGCTGCCACGATGCTTGCCGAGGGTATGAGCTATCCTCTGCATCTTGGTGTTACCGAGGCCGGTAGCGAGGAGGAAGGTCGCATAAAATCAGCTGTTGGAACCGGGGCACTGCTTGCCGACGGACTTGGCGATACCATTCGTATTTCGCTGACGGAAGATCCTGCCCTGGAGATTCCGGTTGCCAATAAGTTGCTTGGTCACATCACTGCACGTGCCAGTCATCAGCCCATCAGACCCGTTGATGCATCATCATATCATCCCTTTGATTATGAGAGACGTAAGTCATCCGCAGTGCTTAATGTGGGTGGCAATAAAGTGCCGGTTGCCATAACATCATCGTTATCCGAAGGTGCCCAAATACCTGATTTTGTTGTTGATAATGAAGGCGATGATGAGTATTTGGTTAGCACAACTACCAATATACGATATCCGGTTTATAGCCGCAAGGATATTGATAAACTGGGAAGCAGTACTGCATTTGTAAAACTCACCTATCCTCAACTTGATGATGATGCCATAAAAGTGCTGAAGAGAGTTGATAAGACCATTATAATAGCTCACTCAGACCATGTGAATGTACCTGCCGAATTGCGGGCATTTATACTTGCGTTGAACAGTAACGGCATAGGGCATCCTGTTGTGCTGTCGTTGGATTATAATGTTTCTGATGTTGAGACATTCCAGATTGCTGCTGCTGCCGATGCGGGTATTCTATTTCTCGATGGCCTTGCCGATGGATTGTGGATAACAAACAATGGGCTGGACAATAAATTGGTGATAGATGTTGTGTTCGGTATTCTTCAAGCATCGAGAGTGCGTTTTTCAAAGACTGATTTCATATCGTGCCCCGGATGTGGACGTACACTTTTCGACCTGCGTGACACAACCAAAGAGATAAAATTGCGTACCAGCCATCTTAAAGGCTTGAAAATAGGCATTATGGGCTGCATCGTTAACGGTATAGGCGAGATGGCTGATGCTGATTATGGTTATGTTGGTTCTGGACCGCATAAAGTGTCGTTGTATAAAAATAAAGAGTTGCTGGTGAAAAACATTCCCGAAACCGAAGCTGTGGAGGCACTCATCAACCTGATAAAAGAAAATGGAGATTGGGCGGATCCGAAGTGATTTTTATACTAAAACATTGCGTATGGTTGATAAAAAGTTTAAATTGACAGATTATTAAAAATTTTTAATAGAATTGTGCCGTTTTTTTATCACCATAAAACATATACACAACGGTTATAACAAAACTTCTATAAAAAATAATAGTTTATAATAGTTAAAATTTTGCAATGGTGAGATTGTTTTATAAATTGCGTTGTATTTTAAACAACTAAGCCACATACTGTTTTTCTATGAAAAAGCTTTTGACTGCTTTATATCTAATGGTAGTAACCAGCTCGGCCGCTTTGGCGGGAGAAATGACCTTGAAAGGAATATTTCAGGGTGAGAACTTATATATTCGTAACCCTTTTGCGGCCTCCAATGTTGGCTTTTGCGTTTACGAGGTCACAGTTAATGGTATGACTACCACCGATGAGATTAACTCCAGCGCATTTGAGGTTGACCTTTCGGTATATAATTTTACCGTAGGCGATCCCGTGGCAATCACAATAAAATATAAGGAGGACTGCACTCCCAAAGTGCTCAATCCGGAGGTGTTAAACGCCCGTGCTGCCGATAAAATCGATAACGTAAGTGTGAAAGATGATGTTCTTTCATTCTCAACTACCGACGAACTTGGTGCTTTACCTTTTGTAGTGGAGCAATTCCGCTGGAATAAATGGGTTAAGGTTGGCGAAGTGAATGGTACCGGCAAGCGAGGTGGCAATAGCTATAGCGTGAAGGTGAGGCTGCATAGCGGAATCAACAAATTTAGAGTTAAGCAGGTTGACTATAGAAATTCAATGCTGATGTCAAAAGAGGCAGTTGCAATCACCAGCATCCCTGAGGTTACATTCGCTGCCGATAAGCTTGATGAGGTAATTACCTTCTCGGCACCTACCATGTATGAGATTTACGACCAGTTTGGTGGTATAGTATTTAAAGGTTATGGCGAATCGGTGAAGATAGGCGGATTGCAGAAAGGCCGTTACTATCTTAATTACGATAATAAACTAGGACGATTTACAAAGAAATAGTTGCCACAAAATAACATTTGAAGCCTTTGCAACCCGCAGAGGCTTTCTTTTTTGGCAATTAACGTGACTAAAAAGAGTTGATTAAAAACAAATTGCTATTTTTGTGATTTGAAAAAATAAAATAGGTAAGACAATGATGCGTCGAACAAAAATATCGGAAGTATTAAAATCGAACAACTTCGACAATGAAGTTAACGTAAAAGGATGGGTAAGAACCCGTAGAGGTAATAAGCAGGTGAGCTTCATCGCTTTAAATGATGGCTCTACAATTAATAATCTTCAAATTGTGGTTGATGTGCCCAATTTTGAGGAGTCGCTTCTTAAACGAATTACAACAGGTGCGTCTTTGTCGGTTACAGGTAAGCTCAATCAGAGTCAGGGAAGTGGCCAAAATGTAGAGCTTGTTGCTTCAGCCATCGAAGTGCTTGGCGATTGCGATGCCGATAAATATCCGCTTCAGCCAAAAAAACACTCCCTTGAATTTTTGCGCGAGATTGCACACCTCCGTTTTAGAACCAACACTTTTGGTGCTATCACAAGGGTGCGACATGCAATGATTTTTGCTGTTCATCAATTTTTTAACTCTAAAGGATTTGTAAATATACATACACCTATCATTACATCTTCTGATGCTGAAGGTGCCGGTGAGATGTTCCATGTTACAACATTGGATATTTCTAACCCGCCCCGTACAGAGGACGGAAAAGTGGATTATGAGGAAGATTTCTTCGGAAAATCTACCAACCTTACCGTATCGGGTCAGCTTGAAGGCGAGCTGGCTGCCATGGCTATGGCCGAGATTTATACATTCGGCCCTACTTTTAGAGCCGAGAACTCTAATACATCGCGACATCTGGCCGAGTTTTGGATGATAGAACCCGAAATGGCATTCTACGACCTTAACGATAATATGGATCTTGCTGAGGAGTTCCTTAAGTACCTTATTAAGTATGCACTCGATAACTGCATGGACGACCTTAAATTCTTAAGTAACAGACTTGAGGAAGAGGAGAAAAACAAGAAGGCCGAAGATAGAAGCATGGAGCTTATCGAGAAGCTTAACTTTGTGCTAAACCACGACTTTGCAAGAGTTACATACACCGAGGCAATCGATATATTGAAAAATTCAAAACCAAATCAAAAAGGGCAGTTCAAATATCCTGTTGAAGGTTTCGGTACCGACCTTCAGAGCGAGCATGAGCGTTACCTGGTTGAGAAGCACTTCAAGAAACCGGTGATACTAATCGATTATCCTAAGGATATAAAGGCGTTCTACATGAAACTCAATCCCGACAATAATACAGTAAGGGCCATGGACGTGCTATTCCCACAGATTGGCGAGATTATTGGCGGTTCGCAGCGTGAGGAGAACTACGATAAACTCCTTACCCGAATGAAAGAGATGGGAATACCTCACGATGAGATGGATTGGTATCTAGATACTCGCCGTTTTGGTGCGGTTCCTCATAGTGGTTTCGGACTAGGTTTTGAGCGTTTGATGCTGTTTGTAACCGGTATGGGTAACATCCGTGATGTAATTCCATTCCCCAGAACACCAAATAATGCAGAGTTTTAATATAACTGATGCAGCATAACATAAAAAGGTTCGGATAATTTTATTCCGGACCTTTTTTATCAAGTAAAATGAGCATTTGAAATAAAACTCACTTAATAAATGGTAGTTGTTGAGAATATATTATATTTTTGTTGAAAGGGTGGATAGTTGTATTCAAATCAAAACAATATTCGCAGCACACCCTTAATCTATACCATTTAGAATGTAAATTATGCTAAAACAGAGCCTACAACAGAAACTCCTTCAGAAGTTATCGCCCTTGCAGATACAGGTGATCAAGCTGTTGGAAATTCCAACTACACAGCTCGAACAGCGTATAAAAGAGGAGATTGAAGAGAATCCGGTACTCGAATTTGCCGAGAATACCGAATATGACGATAATGGCCCTGTTGAAGAGCCACACGAAAAAGATGAAGTGTCGCTCGATGATTATATAAATGACGATAATACTCACTCATATAAACTACAGTCCAATAACTACTCTAAAGACGATAAGCAGGAGGACATACCATTTTCGGAAGGAACATCGTTTCATGAACATCTTACGTCGCAGTTGGGCCTTCGAATGCTTTCCGATGAGCAGGTGGTGATTGCCGAATATATCATCGGAAATATAGATGAGGATGGATATCTGCGTCGCGAGATTGATGAGATAATTGATGATATGGCCTTTTCACTTAACGTTGAGGTTGATGAGAAAGAGGCTCTTGAGGTGCTCGAAGTTGTGCAGGATTTTGACCCGGCAGGCGTGGGTGCACGCGACCTTCAGGAGTGCCTGCTTCTGCAATTAAAGAAACGCGACCTCACCGACCCTGTAATTGAGTTGGCTTATACTATTATTAAGTCTCATTTTGAGGAGTTTACTCGTAAGCATTACGATAAAATCACCAAAAGACTTAAGATTGAAGAGGAGGATTTAAAGGATGCGCTCGATGAGATACTGAAGCTCAATCCTAAGCCGGGAAGCTCATACAGTAACTCGGTAACTAAGATTGTGCAGCACATAATCCCCGATTTTATTCTCGAAATTGAAGAGGGACAGCTTAACTTAAGCCTTAATAGCCGTAATGTGCCCGAGTTGCGCATCAGTCAGACCTACTCTGATATGCTTGAGAGTTACACATCAAACAAAAAGAACCAGACTCGCGACCAAAAGGAGGCTGTTATGTTTGTGAAGCAGAAACTCGACTCGGCCAAGTGGTTTATCGATGCCATTAAGCAACGTCAGAATACACTGATGACGGTTATGGAGGCAATCCTCGACTATCAGAAGGAGTACTTTACCGAGGGTGACGAAACTTTTATGCGACCGATGATTCTGAAAGATATTGCTGATGTTACAGGACTCGATATTTCAACCATATCGCGAGTATCTAACAGTAAATATATTCAAACCCATTTCGGTATTTTTCCGCTTAAATATTTCTTCTCTGAAGGATTGCAAACCGATACCGGCGAAGAGGTGAGCACCCGCGAGATTAAGAAAATTCTGGAAGAGTGCATCGCCAATGAAGAAAAGCGCAAACCGCTAACTGACGATAAACTTACCGAAATATTAAGAGAGAAATCCTATAACATAGCAAGGCGCACAGTGGCCAAATACCGCGAACAGCTCGATATACCCGTTGCCCGCTTGAGAAAAGAGCTGTAAATAATGTTTTTAATGATGAAACTGATAGCAAGAATTATATCCACGATATTTCATCCCCTGCTGTTGCCCACGCTGGGGATTTTATTGATTTTTTCGGCAGGAGGCCACATAACTTATCTGCCGATAGAGATTAAAAGAATTGTTTTCCTAATTGTGGTAGCCACTACGTTTTTAATTCCGTTGTCGCTAATACCACTATTCCAGATTTTTGGACTTATCGACTCAATTTATATGACTACCCGGCGAGAGAGATTTTGGCCCATATTAGCTACGTCTATATCGTTTATGGCAGGTTATATGATTTTAACCCGCATACCATTCATGCCCCGGTTTGTATATTCGTTTATTTTCTTCACTCTTCTGGCGGTGGTAATATCGCTTTCGGTTACTCTATTTTGGAAGATTAGCATCCATTCGGTAGGCATGGGCGGCATAAGTGCACTGGTGGTTATCCTTGCGTTGAAATACAACCCTCATATGCTTATGCTCACTGCAATGGTTTTTATACTTTCGGGATTGGTGGGCTGGTCGCGATTAAGACTTGATGCACATAAGCCTGCCGAGGTTTACGTGGGGTATGTTACCGGCTTTTTTGCGGTGTTTTTTAGTGCTCTGTATTGAGTTGGTACTCAAGATTATATCATGTTATGAAGCGTAGTGTAGTTATAGTGGCCGGTGGTAGCGGAGCCCGCATGCAATCGGAGGTGCCCAAGCAGTTTCTAATCATTGGCGACAAACCTGTGCTGATGCATACCATTGAGCTTTTTAACCGGTTCGATAATGCCATTTCCATAATTGTAGTGTTGCCTGCCAATCAAATTACAGAGTGGGAGAGGTTGTGCAACGAGTATAATTTTGATGTTCCGCATATGGTAACGGCCGGTGGATCAGCTCGTTATCATAGTGTGAAAAATGGATTGATGATGGTTGATAACCATGACGGACTGGTGGCCATACACGATGGCGTTCGTCCTTTTACATCATTGGCAACTATAGAGGCGTGTTTCAATCAGGCGGCAAAGCAGGGTAATTCGGTGCCAGTGATTGATGCTTTTGAGTCGGTGCGCATCATTAGTGAAGATGGCAGCAAAGCCATTGATAGAAGTACAGTTAAGCTGGTGCAAACTCCCCAGGTTTTCAGTGTGAAACTTATAAAAGAGTGCTACTCGCAACCGTTTCAGCAGTTTTTTACTGATGATGCATCGGTGGTGGAAGCGGCAGGACATAAGATATTCATAACTGAAGGAAACCGCGAAAACATAAAAATTACCACTCCTTTCGATTTAAAACTTGCAGAGGTGATGCTTAAGCAGTAAATAGAAACCTTTGTCATTGTGGATGATGCCAAGTATGCTAATTTTGTGGTACTCAAAATGAACTGCATACGATGAATTTCAATAAGATTCTTCAAAAAATAGAGCGTGACGTTAATCATCTTTACGGCACGGGCACTGTGGCAAGTTACATTCCTGCACTTGCCAAGGTTGACAGGCATAAATTTGCAATGTCGGTCTCTACCATCGACGGTAAGAGTTACCACATTGGCGATAGTGCCGAAAGCTTCTCGATACAGAGTATATCCAAGGTTTTTACCCTTGTGATGTATATGCGCAAAAATGGTCTTGAACTTGGGAACAGGGTAGGGGTAGAGCCTTCGGGTAACCCTTTTAATTCTCTGGTTCAACTTGAGTATGAGAGAGGTATCCCCCGCAATCCGTTTATAAATGCCGGTGCTATAGTTATTACTGATGGTATTCTCTCACTATATCCCGATGCAAAAGATGAAATTTTGAGATTTATACGAAAATTATCAGGCAATAATGAAATAGGTTACGATGCCGAGATTGCTGAAAGTGAGCGTTCTACAGGCTATCGTAATGCAGCAGTGGCCAACTTTATGAAGAGCTACTCCAATATTCATAATAATGTTGATGAGGTGTTGGATGCCTATTTTCATCAATGTTCCATAAAGATGAGTTGCGAAGATTTGTCGCGCACATTCCTTTTTCTTGCCAATGGTGGTCATACATTGCAGGGTGAGAGGGTGTTAAGCCCAAGGGAGACCAAACGGGTGAATGCCCTTATGCAGACTTGTGGCACCTATGATGCAGTGGGTGAGTTTGCCTATCGTGTGGGAATACCGGCCAAGAGCGGTGTGGGAGGCGGCATCATTGGGGTTATACCCAAGCAGATGTCGATAGCGGTATGGTCGCCCGAGCTTAATGAGCAAGGCAATTCGGTGTTGGGCAGCAAAGCGCTGGAGCTATTTACCACCTACACCGGGATTTCCATATTTTGAGGAGGACTGGGTTACTGGTTTCCCACTCCTCAGTTATACACAGGGTTGAGTGGGAAGTTAGACCATGTTTTATACACATCGCCTAAGTCCGACATTGATTTGCGCCAAATGCTGGCAATATTTTGCTCAAATACTATATCCTGGTCGAGGCGTGATACCACCCACGATTTTTCTTTAATCTCCTGCTCAAGCTGACCGGCCGACCAGCCTGAGTAGCCCGCAAAAAACTTTACGGTTTCACTATTTGCCTGGCCGCTGTTTATCATCTCTTTTATAACCTCAAAGTCGCCACCCCAATAGATATTTCCACTCACATGAACTGCTCCCGGGATTTTAGTTCCCAGGGTATGTATAAAATGCAGTGTGTCGGATGCTACGGGGCCGCCAAGGTATAGCTCGCCCCTGAAGTTATAAAGGTCTTCAATTACCTCATCGGGATACATCTCCGATGATTTATTAAGCACAAACCCTATTGCACCCTCCTTACCGTAATCGGTAATAAGAATTATAGATCGGCTAAAATAGACTCCCTGCAAAAAAGGTTCTGCAATAAGAATCCGTCCCTTAGAAGGGTTAAGAGGTTTCTTTCTAGCTTGAAAAATATCGAAATTCATGTTGTCCATCTCAAATCAGCTTTACTATACATACAAATTAATAATAAAGGATGATAAAAAAAAATAACCAGTCAAAATTCATCACAAATTGGGTTACTTTTGCATCCATTTTTACTGTATAATGTCAATTAAATCAATTTTCCTGCCAAAATAATTGATAATCAGAAGCTAAAAATATGTTTGTGATTGCAGGTAATTCAAAAAAGCCATAAATTTAATTGTCTGTTAAACCGCTATGGTTTTGTTCATTGTGTTTAATTTGTAGTGTATGTTGTTGAGAATTAGGAGTTTGTTTTTAGCATTTCTTTTGTTTGCCTTTGCTGGCATGGCACGCCCCATGGATGTTGATGTGAATATACCTTTTGCAGTGATGAAGGGCACATCTACCGATATTGTTGTAAATCATGATTATGGCGACTCAATATCGATAACCATAAATGGCTTGCCGGTGGAGCTTACACGTAATGCCACATCTACGTCGGCCAGTTTTGTGGTAGAGGATAAAAGCACTATCGTATTTACAGCCGGCGATACTGTTATAAGTCGTGATGTAAACCCTATTCCGCTGTGGATATCCATATTGCCGCCCCTAATCGCAATTATAATGGCACTGGTAACCAAAGAGGTTTTTACATCACTTTTTATAGGCCTTTTGTTTGGCGCAACCATTATTTACCGTTATGCCGGCGTTGGTTGGTTTGTCGCGCTTTTTAAGGGGCTTTTTGCCATTGCCGACACATATATTATCGATTCGTTAACCACCACCGACCATGTATCTATTATTGTTTTCTCGATGATGATTGGCGGCATGGTAGTTATTGTAACCCTCAATGGCGGCATGAAAGGTATTGTAAGCATCCTATCCCGATATGCCACAAATCGCCGTAGTGGGCAACTTATCACATGGCTTATGGGCGTACTGATTTTTTTTGATGATTACGCCAATACACTTATAGTTGGCAATACCATGCGCCCCGTCACCGACCGGTTAAAAATATCGCGCGAGAAACTTGCCTATATAGTTGACTCTACCACTGCGCCTGTGGCTGCCATTGCGTTTATAACCACCTGGATAGGAGCCGAGTTGGGCTATATTCAGGAGGGATTGGTGCATACAACTATAGAAGAATCACCGTATATTGTGTTTTTAAGTTCGCTTAAATATTCTTTCTACCCAATTTTCACGTTGCTGTTTATGTTTATTCTGATATTGATGCAACGCGATTTTGGTCCCATGCTGCGTAAGGAGCGTGAAGCAATAAAAGGAGAGGTGGAACCTGCGGTTGCTTTGCGTAAGATGCCTGTTATCAGGGAGTTTGAAGTGCCTGATGAGGTTAAGGGGCGTTGGTATAATGCAGCTATTCCTGTTATGGTTGTGATATTTGGCACCATCGGCGGGTTGGCATACACAGGATGGGATGCAGCAATTTGGGCTGATGGCGGTTTGTCGTTGGTGGGTAAATTATCAGCAACAATAGGTGCAGCCGATACTTTTAAGGCTTTGCTATGGTCGTCGCTTGCTGCAATGCTGGTGGCCATAATGCTGTCGGTGGCACAGCGCGTGCTTACTGTTCAAGATAGCATGGAAGGGATGCTTAACGGCTTTAAAACCATGCTTAATGCCATTGTAATCCTTATTCTTGCCTGGTCGTTGGCTGCGATGACGAAAGAGTTGCGAACTGCTGATTTTATTACCTCAATACTCACCGATTTGAGTGTGAGCCCCTATGCAATTCCTGCTATTACTTTTGTGTTATCTTCATTAATTTCCTTTAGCACAGGCACTAGTTGGGGCACAATGGCCATAATTTATCCGTTGGTATTACCATCAACATGGAAAATCGGTATTGAAAGCGGGCTTGATAATGCTACGTTGGTTATGATATTTCATAATGTGGTGGCATCGGTTTTGGCAGGTTCGGTTTTTGGCGACCACTGCTCACCAATTTCAGATACTACTATATTGAGTTCATTATCAAGCTCGTGTAATCATATTAGTCACGTTAAAACCCAAATGCCTTATGCGTTAACGGTTGGTTTTGTATCGCTTTTCATCGGAGTTATTCCTGCCGCTATGGGATGGCCGGTTTGGATATCGTATGTGGGTGGTATTGCAGTAAGCTACTTCGTAATACGAGTTATGGGAAAGAAGCAGGATAGTTTGGAGTGATGTAATACCGATTGAATAATCGATGAGATTTTGGTCTTAATAATAATTACGTTTCGTATAAGTTATTGATTCACATGAAAAAAGCCACAGAGTTGCAAAATTTACTCTGTGGCTTTTTTGATAATTAATAAATTGGAGGAAACTTCTTGGGGTTATTCTCACCCATTATTTCATATATCGCTTCGTATAAATCCTCGGCACTTGGATTGCTGAAATAGTCACCATCGGTACCATAGGCGGGTCGGTGGTCACGCGCAGTAACCGTGCGTGGTGGAGCGTCAAGATACTGGTAAGCACCTTGTTTCTCAACAACCTTCTGCATCATAAATGCTGTGGCACCTCCCGGTACATCTTCATCGAAGAATACTACCCTACTTGTTTTTTTGATAGATTCTGTGATTATACCATGGATATCGAACGGCAAGAGTGTCTGCACGTCAATCAGCTCTACCGATATGCCGTTGTCATGGAGGCTTTCGGTGGCCTCGAGTGCTATTCGCACGTTAGATCCGTAGGTTACCAGTGTTATATCTTCACCTTTCACCAAAATTTCGGGCACGCCTAAGGGTATTGTGAATTCGCCGATATTAGTAGGACGTGGTTCGCGTAATCGATACCCGTTAAGTGGTTCGATAACCAATCCGGGGTCGTCACCTTTAAGCAGTGTGTTGTAAAGTCCTGCAGCACGTGTCATGTCACGTGGCACGCACACATAAATGCCTCGTATTGAGTTGATTATCATGCTTAGTGGCGATCCTGAGTGCCATATTCCTTCAAGCCGGTGACCTCTGGTGCTTATAATTACCGGAGCTTTCTGTCCGTTCTTTGTGCGGTAGCGTGTGGTGGCAAGGTCGTCGCTAAGTGTTTGAAGACCATAGAGTATGTAGTCGAAATATTGTATCTCGGCTATGGGGCGTAACCCTCTGAGTGCCATCCCTATAGCTTTGCCAACGATGGTAGCTTCGCGTATTCCTGTATCTCTAACGCGCCATTCGCCATATTTGGCCTGCATCCCCTCCAGAGTTTGGTTAACGCCGCCAAGGAATCCGGCATCCTCACCAAAAATCACTGTTTGCGGATATTTCTCAAGTATCTTGTCGAAATTATCCCGTATTATCTCACGAGCCGGTACCATTGCCGGTTTTTCATCATATACGGGTGGAATTGACGACACTTTTACAGCAGCCTCATCCGATTCGCTATACAGATATGCGCTGTAATTATCCCATTGTGCTTTAGAGTAATGCTTAATCCATACCCTAAGTCTCTCTTTCAGACCATCTTCTTTTGAGCATGATGAGCAAATGTTGCGTAGCACTTTGCGGGCAGTACTCATTATCTCTTTCCTGCCAAGTGAGTAGGTCGATAGCAGGTCGTTTATAAGAGCATAAATTACTTTATCGCTTTCGGCACTATTGCAGGTGCAACTTCTGCTATTGATAAGTGCAATAAGTTCATCACGCTCGGCCACCAATGCCTGATGAAATTGTTGGTAGCTTTCATATTGAGCTTTACGAGCGTCGGCACGTGCTTTATTCTCAATTGCCTGAAGCTCTTCGGCTGTGCCCAGATTACTCTCTAAAAGCCATTTTTTCATCTGTGCCAAGCCGTCATATTCTGCTTCCCATGCCAGTCTTTCGGCCGATTTGTATCGCTCGTGACTTCCGGAAGTTGAGTGTCCGGCTGGCTGTGTTAGCTCTTCTACATGAAATAGCACCGGAATATGATTCTCTCTACACTCCTTGATTCCCTTCTCGTATGCTTGACATAATCCGGGGTAATCCCAACCTTTTATATTGAATATAAGTATTCCGTTTTTATCGCGCGGTCCTTTTTCAAAACCTTTCATCGCTTTAGATATGCTCTCTTTGGCAGTCTGCATGCTTTTGGGCACCGATATGCCGTAGCCATCGTCCCACACCGATATTGCCATGGGAATCTGCATCACTGCGGCGGCATTTATTGTTTCGAAGAAGTGCCCTTCGGATGTGCTTGCATCACCTATGGTTCCGAATGCTACTTCGTTACCATTATTTGAGAAGGGGCTGTCTTTCAGTAGTTTGTTGTTTTTATATACTTTCGATGCCATTGCAAGTCCTACAAGACGCGGCATTTGGCCTGCAGTGGGTGAGATATCGGAAGAGGTGCACTTCATGCTTTTAAGTTCTTTCCATTTTCCGTTATCATCTATGGTGCGTGTCCCAAAGTGGTTGTTAAACGACCGTCCGCCGTTGTCGGGGTTGAGGTCGGTGCGGGTTTCACCATAAAGTTGTGCAAAGAATATGTGTGGGGTTACCATTCCGGCGGCAAGTAAAAAAGTCTGGTCTCGGTAATATCCCGAACGCCAGTCACCATCTTTGAATTGCTTGGCCATTGCCAGTTGAGGCAGCTCTTTGCCGTCACCAAAAATACCAAATTTGGCTTTGCCACTCAACACCTCTTTACGGGCTATTAAGCTCATATTGCGACTTAACCATCCTATATAAAAGTCGTTGAGAACCTCTTTTTTAAATTCGTCAAAACTTAACTCCTTAGATTGCATGTTTGTTTGTTTTATTTATTAAACAAAAATAAAAGAACGATATTAATGAACCTATCTTTGTCACACTAAAAACAGTTAACCATCGGTTTTGTTCGTCTTTTCACATTTTATATCTTTGCATGATAAAAAATGAACAAATTATGGTGTTGAAAGTAATTCTTTTTGCGGTGGTTTTGATGGCGTTGGTGTTTATACTTATGGGCATCAAAATGATTTTTGTTAAAGGAGGTAGTTTCCCTAATTTGCACATTGGTGGAAATAGCGAGATGAAGAAACGTGGCATCCATTGCGTGCAAACTATGGATAAACTTGAGCGCAAACGCAGTGTGGATGTTTTTGAAATGACGAAGGAGTTGTAAGTTTAAAATTCATAAAAAACCTTCTTTTCTGATAGTTTGTTGAGAATATACACGGATGCTTAATTGATAATAAATTATATATACATATATATAAGGCTTAATATGTTGCTATTCAATCTTTTAGCTTATGGGTTTCTTACTTCTAATGAGCAGTATCACAATCACCACTGTATATGCCGTTTTGCACGTACAGTGGTGATAGTGATACAATAGGATTTATTCTAACTTATAGCTTGACTATTTTAGAATATAATAGATAGTTCTATCGATCTTATAAGGATTACTCATTACATAGTATTCTATGTTTTTTACAGTACCTAAGTTGTATGTCGTTACTCCAGCAGGTACTAAAATGCTTTTATATGTTCTGGTTACTTTAATATTATAATCAGAGCCATCGCATGTGTGTTTTTCTTCAATATAGCTTATGTTTCGTGGATATTTTAGTGATGTAAGTTGAGTGTAATTTAAATCACTATAAATATTAATCGTATATATTTCGTCATATTCATAATAGTCATCCAAACCTGCTATATATTGATTAATAACATTTACTGTTGTTGTCGCATTATGATATGGAGGTCCGTATATCGATTTTACTCCTTCTACATCACCAGTCGATAGAAATGATCTCTGACCTACAAAATAAAAACCATTTGTAGTTGCCATTGTTGCTTGCCCGTTTATTGAAAAGGCATCTGATGAATATAGCATAATAGATGAAAAATCAAAAGTACCAATATCTCTGATCGTTCCTGATGGATATATATCAAATTGACTCATATAATCTGGAATTATATTTTGCCAAAATATATTGATATAATTATCTCTATCGTTTCTGCACTGTTCGTGAATAAGTCCAATTGCATGACCTATTTCATGTATTGCTGTGCCTTTATTTGAGCCTGTTAGCGAAAGACTTATTTGTTGTTTACCTCCTTTTCTTCCTAATGAGTTAGAATAATTGCCTTCTCCATGGAAAAATTCAATATAGTCGCCATTCCCTTTGTTTTCAATAAATCTCAAACTTGTTTTTGTTTCCCACTCACTAATAGCATCATAAACATTTTGCTTAAGAGCAAATCCGGGAGCAAATGAATAAAATACCTTATGGTTTTGCCAATATTTTATTGAATTAGTTGTAAGTCCTGATTTAGTATTAGATTTACCATTGAATAAAACATTAACCTGCTCTTCATTTAAAACTATATCTCCCTGATAAATAAATAAAGAATCTACTTTCTCCAATTTTGTCCCATTAGGTAGCGTCACTATTATTCGTGCATTTTTTGGAAACGCTATTTCATCCTGACTTTTAAAGAGTGAAAGGTCTGTTGTGAAAATAGGCACTTCCGAATCTTTTTTTTCTTTAGATATTAATTTTATGAGAGTATAATTGTGGCTTGATTGGTCGGGACCGGGTTCAATGTTTTCTTGCACCTTCACTTCAATAACATATTCGTAACCTCGTTCGTAATCAAAGTTCTTAATCAGTGGGTACATCATTTCCCAAGTAGTACTTCCATTCCGTTTTACCCAATATGCCATCCCTTCGTTTTTAAAAACTACCTCAGAGGCAACAACAAGTGTTTCGTTATAGGATTTTGTCTCATTGTCTTTACAAGAAACAATAAAGATGGACAATAGTGTTGCATTAATAAATAATGCAAACATAAAGCGATTTTTAGTCTTCATAGTTCTGTGTTTTAGCGATTAAACCTAATTTATAGTCATAATATTTGTAGATATTTATCACTTACAATAATTGTTCATGGTACTTTCTCACACAAACGACGTATCATATTTACAAATATAAACATAAATTAATTAATTTTATTCAGCTAAAGTTGTGTTTTATTCATTTAAATCATTAATTTTTCGTTGTAGTATGACTCCTTAAGAACCTTTTAATGGTGAGTGTGCAAAGAAATATGTTACAACAAATTTATCATATACTAAAAAATCCCTCACCAATTGGCAAGGGATTTTTAATTTTATCGCAGTCCTATTATAGCTTTTTGCGAATCTCTTCGGTCTGTTTTTCGAAGCCCGGTTTCTCAAGCAAGGCGAACATATTTACTTTGTAAGCCTCTACTCCCGGCTGGTCGAATGGATTGATATCCAGCGTGTAGCCACTAATACCACAAGCCTTTTCGAAGAAGTAAATCATCTGGCCAAGATAGTATTCGTTAAGTGTTGGAATCTCAACTTTAATATTTGGCACTCCACCATCAACGTGGGCGATAAGTGTGCCCAACTCAGCCATTTTATTCACTTCGTCAATACGTTTTCCGGCAAGGAAATTAAGTGAATCGAGGTTGGCAGCATCCGAAGGAATCTCCATTTTGTGGTTGGGTGATTTAACAGATATAACAGTCTCAAAAATATTGCGAACTCCCTCTTGAATCCACTGCCCCATTGAGTGCAGGTCGGTTGAGAAATCAACGCCGGCAGGGAATATACCTTTGTTCTCTTTTCCTTCGCTCTCGCCATACAGCTGTTTCCACCACTCGGTGAAATAGTGAAGTTTGGGTTGATAGTTAACCAGAATCTCAATGGCTTTACCGTTGTTGTACAGTGCGTTACGTGTTGCTGCATAGATGCACGCAGGGTTATTCTCGAATGCTACATCGGCAGCGGTAAGTTTTTCCATATCGGCAGCACCTTTAACAAGCTGACGCAAATCAAAACCTGCAATTGCTATAGGTAGCAGACCTACAGGTGTAAGCACCGAGAAACGGCCACCCACATCATCAGGAATAACAAAAGTTTTGTATCCTTGCTGAACAGCGAGTGTGCGAAGAGCTCCTTTTGCACCATCGGTGATGGCTACAATGCGCTCTTTTGCCTCAGCTTTATCGTATTTTTTCTCAACAAGCTCCTTAAGCAGTCTGAATGCAATGGCAGGCTCGGTAGTTGTGCCCGATTTTGAAATAACCACTACTGCAAATGATTTATCTTTAAGGAAATCAAGCAGTTCGTAGGTGTAATCTTCGCCAATATTCTGACCTGCATAAAGTACAATAGGTGATTTACGATTGCTATTCAGATGGTCGAAACTATTTGTAAGACCGTCGATTACGGCTCTTGCGCCAAGGTAGCTGCCGCCAATTCCTACCACAACCACATAATCGGCTTTACTTCTTAGCGATTTTGCGGTGTTCTCAATATCGGTAAGTTGGGCATCGGTAATTGATGACGGCAGGTTAAGCCATCCGAGGAAATCGTTGCCACGGCCATTACCGGCATGAAGTTTTTTATTGTTAGCTTCAATAGTCTCCTTCATTGCGTAAATTTTCTCTTTCGATACGAATGAGGATACTTTCGATATGTCTATTTTCAAGCTTTCCATAATTATTTTTATTAGAAAATTGAATTGTTATCGTAATTGTTCTGTTAGTAATTTTATCTCTATTGCCGGAGATATTTTTTCATAAATAATATTGTAAACCGCCTCGGTAATAGGCATGTTCACCATATATTTATCGTTAATCTCCTTAATGCTCTTTGCGGCATAGTAACCCTCGGCCACCATAAGCATCTCCATCTGAGCCGATTTCACCGAATAGCCTTTGCCAAGCATGGTGCCAAAGGTGCGGTTGCGGCTAAACTGTGAGTAGCAGGTTACCAGCAGGTCGCCAAGGTATGATGAGCTTTTTATGTCGCGGGTGATTGGATGCACCGTATCAACAAATCGCTTAATCTCCTGTATTGCATTGGAAATCAGTACTGCTTGGAAGTTATCGCCATAGCCGAGGCCGTGACAAATACCCGAAGCCACTGCCATAATGTTCTTAAGCACAGCGGCATATTCGGTTCCGTAGATATCGTCGGATACTGATGTTTTGATAAACTGACAGCTGAAAAGAGAGGCAAACTCCCTTGCCCGTTTAATATCCTGGCAGGCAATTGTGAGGTATGACAACCTTCCGAGCGCCACCTCTTCGGCATGGCATGGACCCGATATTACACCTATGTTGGAGAGTGGGATGTCGTAGTTTTTATGGAAGAAACTGCCCACAATCATATTATCATCGGGCACCAATCCTTTTATGGCCGAAATAATATATTTCTCCTTCAGGGAGACGGTTAGGTCATCAAGTAGTGCTTTCAGGAATGCCGATGGAGCTGCAAAAATCACTATGTCGGAGTTGCCTACCACCTCGTTTATATCGGTGGAGAAATCGATACGTTCCACATCAAACTCGGCACTAGTCAAGTAGTTGGGGTTATGCCTGCGTTTGATAAACGAATCGATATTTTTCTGATTCCTAACATGCCAGTTAAGCCTGGTTACATTGCTCAACACCATCTTGGCAAGTGCTGTTGCCCAGCTGCCACTGCCTATTATGCCTACTCTAATCGTACCTTCGTCCTGTTCCATTTATATTGCTATTATGGTCTGTAATTTCAGTTTCTCAACAATTAATTAAGCCATTTTGTTACATCTTCCTTTGAAGGATTGGTGAGTCCCAGTTTCAATTTTTTATTCTGACCGCATAAATCCTGGTGTAGTTTATTGGGGTTAATCTGTTTTAATTCGTCAACCCTAAACACTCCGAGTTTGAAAATTACCTGTACCCATTCGGCTGGAATTCCAAGCTCAACGAATTTCTCTTCGCCATCGCGGTCTTTCTTCTTCTCGGGCTTCATCTGCGGGAAGAATAGAACCTCCTGAATGGATTGTTGGTTGGTCATAAACATTGTAAGGCGGTCGATACCGATACCCATTCCCGACGTGGGTGGCATGCCGTATTCGAGCGAGCGCACAAAGTCCATATCGATGAACATTGCCTCGTCGTCACCTTTTTCCGATAGTTCAAGCTGATCCTGGAAACGGTCAAGCTGGTCGATGGGGTCGTTAAGCTCCGAATAAGCATTGGCAAGTTCTTTACCATTCACGAAGAGTTCGAAACGCTCTGTAAGTTCGGGGTTGCTGCGGTGACGCTTGCATAGTGGCGACATTTCGATAGGATAGTCGGTTATAAATGTTGGCTGAATGTAGTGATGCTCACATTTTTCGCCAAATATCTCGTCAATAAGTTTTCCTTTACCCATTGTTGGGTCGTGCTCAATCTTTAAGCTGTCGCACACCTTGCGAAGCTGGTCTTCATCCATTCCGGTGATGTCAAATCCGGTATGCTCTTTTATGGCATCGGTCATTGTAACCCGCTTGAACGGACGCTTAAAACTGATGTTGTTTTCACCAAACACCACATCGGTAGTGCCATGCAGGGCAGTGGCAACACGCTCAAGCATCTCCTCGGTGAAGTTCATCATCCATTTGTAGTCCTTGTAGGCTACGTATATCTCCATCACGGTGAACTCGGGGTTGTGGGTGCGATCCATACCTTCGTTGCGGAAGTCTTTGGCAAACTCATACACACCATCAAAACCACCAACTATCAACCTCTTGAGATACAGCTCGTTGGCTATGCGCAGGTAAAGCGGAATATTAAGGGCATTGTGGTGGGTGATGAATGGGCGTGCAGTGGCACCACCCGGAATTGCTTGTAATATAGGTGTTTCAACCTCCATGTAACCGTGCTCATTGAAGAACTGGCGCATGGTGTTGATAATTTTTGTACGTTTAATAAATGTATCTTTCACATGCTCGTTAACAATTAGGTCAACATAGCGCATGCGGTATCTCATCTCTGGGTCGGTGAAGGTATCATACTGCACGCCATCCTTCTCCTTAACGACAGGCAGTGGGCGGATTGATTTTGAAAGAACAGTAAATTCTGATGCATGAACAGATATTTCACCTGTCTGTGTGCGAAATACATGTCCTTTTATGCCAATGATATCACCGATATCGAGTAGTTTTTTGAATACATTGTTATAGAGAGCTTTATCTTCGCCCGGTGCCACATCATCGCGACGTACATACACCTGAATACGACCCTGTTTATCCTTCAGCTCAACGAAAGAGGCATTACCCATAATGCGTCGCGACATGATGCGACCTGCAATACAAACATTCTCAACCTTATCCGATTCATCGCTGAATTGCTCTCTTATATCTTTGCTGTAGTGTGATACCGGATACTCATCGGCTGGGAAGGGGTTGATACCCAGACTTATCATCTCGTTAAGACTGTTGCGCCTGATTTGTTCCTGTTCGCTTAATTCAAGTGTATTCATTTGGTTATGTATCTTATTTTTAAATCAATATAAGGAAAGGTATATAATTTATTCATTTTTAAATTACAATCCATTGCCTATTCCGAAATGTTTTTGTGCTATACTGATGAAGTTTTTATTCAAAAACCACATAAATATAAGCAAATGACGTGCAAAGATAATAATAACCAGCCTGAAAAATAAAAAAAAGCTTACAAAGTAATTTTTGAACAGTAATATTAAGCGTTGATATTGATTTTTTCTGCTTGATGAAATACCGATTGGATATCCGTAATATACCAATTGCATTGGCATAAACGGCTATCACATCGGCATTATATGATAAAATTTTGATCTTAATAATAATTACGTTTGGTATTATTTGGATTAATTCTCCAAATAATCAAACCACCAATAGGTAGCTTTTGCCTTGCAGGTGCTGCCATTGCCGGTTGTGTACATGCCTATGTATGTGCCTGTAAACCAGCCTACTGTTTGCGAACTAAGATATTTGGCATCAGCTTTATCCACCATTTTATAAGCTGCATCATTTTGCGAGTATGAAAATATGTACTCGCCGTTTTTCTCTTCCACTTTCAAATCAACAAACCCGGGTTTTAATTCAATACTCTTTGATTGATAGGTGGTTTGCCCGAATTGCAGATTAACTGAAACATACCTTTTGTTATCTTTTCTGATAATCATAATTCGGAATGATGTTCCGTTATTAACCAATGCCAATCCTGCCTCTTCATTGTCGGTTTTTGGATTGAAATCGACTCTTGTGGAGGCTGAAAAGCCCAGTCCGGTCAATCTGCGGGCTATGTATGTGGGACTTCCTTTATCGCCTATCTTCAATGATGATCCGTGTAAGGTGAGTGTGGATTCTTTTTTGTTGATTGCGTAGTTCTCTGCAACTGGATATTGAATGTAATTCCATTCAAACCCTAATTTGTCACCATTGAATGATGTGCGCTTATCTTGCTTTGGCACAGCTACTTGCGGTAAAGTTGCGCACTTCATGTTTACTTGTATCGTGCCGTTTCCGTTCACAACCGGCCAGCCTCCCTTAGGCCATGATACCGGAGCAAGACAAGTTTCGCGGCCAAGTATGTGGTGCGGCGGATAGTTGGTGATACTGCGATAGCCATGAAGTACCATCCACCAACTGTTGTCGTGTGCCTGAATAATATCGGCATGGCCAATTCCCTGAATCGGGTTACCCATTCCGGCGTGGCTTACATGGGTTGCAATGGGGTTGGCAGGATTGTCGATATATGGTCCCCAGATGCTGTTGCTGCGTGCAATTGTTACACTATGAGCCTCTTCGGTGCCACCCTCGGCAGCCAATAGGTAGTAGAATCCATCTTTTTTATAGATGTGGGGCGCCTCGGGATATCGCCCTCCTGCTGAGTTCCAAATCTTTTTGCGTTCTTTTATCAGTTTTCCTGTATTGATGTCGATTTGCGCAAGCTCAAATGTCGAGGTTATCACATAAGCCGATCCGTCTTCATCGAAAAACAGGTCGGGATCGATATTGGGCATATCAAGCCATATAGCCTCGCTCCACGGCCCGGCAGGATTTGTTGCTGTAACATAAAAATTACCACCATGTGTTACGTTTGTGGTAATCATATAAAATATTCCGTTGTGATGGCGTATGGTGGGTGCGAAAATATTAATCTCGCCCTTTAATTGTTCTTTACGGTCTATCACATGGCCAATCTGCGTCCAGTTAACAAGGTCGGTACTATGAAAGATGGGCACGCCGGGGAAATATTCAAAAGTACTGGTTACCAGATAGTAATCATTTCCCACCCTGCAAACGCTGGGGTCGGGGTAGAAACCCGGTATAATCGGATTCTGGAAAGTTACCGGCTCGTTTGAATCGGTAACCGACACCCATGGGTCGGGATTTACTATCTGGGAAACAGCCGAAACGGCAATAGTTAACATTATTATCATCAATAAATTTCTCATAATCAGGTTTTTATTGCGTTT